>JBEGLK010000213.1:0-4143 GCA_041183605.1 Pseudomonadota bacterium | reverse complement strand
CATTGAGCAAAGTGCCCTCGGCCTGCTTGCGCAGGGCGTTGATGTCGACCCCGGGCGTGACCGCAAACAGGATGTGACGAACATGAACCCGTTCACCCGTGGTGTAGGTGGCCTGATTGGCCGCGTGGTAGCGTCGGCAAGCTTCCTCGGACGGCTCGGGTACCACCAGTTCCTGCTCCAACAGGGCTTCGATGGCTGCCGATGCGGCCTCGCTGGCAACGCCGTCGGTGCCTGGCAGGTCGCTGGCGTCAAGCAAGCCTTTTTGAATGGCTGTCTGGCGCAACAATTCGGCATAGGCGCGCTGGCGCAATTCGTCGACGCTCAAGGTATCACCGGCCTTGTGTAATGCCACGCCGTTGATGCTGGCCATGATGGTTTCGGCGGGTTGAGTGGTTTGCATGCTTGTCACCTTAAACACTGGCACCGGGGCGACGTGCCTGATTTTGGCCTGCAGGCACGTTCAGTCGCCGGGCGCGCACCACCTGGTAGGGACGCATCAGGTAAGTCACCGAGGCAAAGCCGCTCCAGACATGCACCAACCGTGTGAATGGAAAAATGAAGAAGATGCTCATGCCAAGAAACATGTGCGCCTTGAAGACAAAGCCTGCGTCAGCCAGCAAATTCACCGCGCCAGGCTGGAAGGTCACGATGGCCTGCGCCCAGCCCGCCAGTTTCATCATCATGCTGCCGTCCAGATGTTGTCCCGACAGCGGCACGGTGGCCAGGCCGAGTGCCAGTTGCAGCCACAGCAGAACCAGCAGCACGATGTCACTGGTCTTTGAATTGATGCGGATGCGTGGTTCGGTCAAACGGCGGTGCAGCAGAATGGTGACACCGATGAAGCCCAGCAAGCCCGCAATGCCGCCGCTGATCATGGCCATGAGTTGTTTGTCGCCGGCACTGATGAAATGTTCATAAACAGAATGCGGCGTCAACATGCCCATGGTGTGACCGAAAAACAGGAACAACACACCCACGTGGAACAGGTTGCTGCCCCAGCGCAGTTGCCCCATTTTCAGCATTTGCGACGAGTCGCTTTTCCAGGTGTACTGGTCGCGGTCGAAGCGGATCAGGCTGCCGAGTACGAAAACGGCAAAGGCGATGTAGGGGTACACGCCAAACAGGAGGTAGTCAAGGGTGTTCATAGTGGGACTCCAGCAGTTGCGGCCGCGCTTTGACGGAGTTTTGCCGCATCGGTTTTTACAAAATGAATGGGTTGGGGTTGGTCCGGCTTGGTTTGTCCCTTGACGGAACAACCGTCAAATACCACCGGTTCTTCCCAGGTCGTGTCGAGTGGTTCATCCGCCACGACTTTGACCGGGTGCGCCTTTTCGCCGCTGAGCTCGAGCAGTGCGCCCAGCACACTGGCGTAGGGGCTGTTGCGCTGTTGCAAAGCGTTGAAGATGGCATTGAAGATGTGCGCCATTTCGCTCAGGAAATCACGTGCTTCCTTGGGCGGCTGGGTCGACACGAACTCCAGCACCACCGGCAGGTAGTCGGGCATTTCATCCGGACCCAGGAACAGGCCAGCTTTTTCGTAGGTTTGCGCCAGGTCGATCATGGCCGGGCCGCGGTCGCGTGAATCGCCGTGCACGTGCTCGAACAGGTGCAGCGAGGTGGCGCGACCCCGATCGAACACCTCGACGTAATCAGCCTCGATGTCGAGCGCATTGCCGCGCGCCAGACCGCGGATGAGCGCGTTGAGTTCGTCCAGACGTGCCGGCGCAATGGCTTTCTCGGACAGCAGCGCTTGGCGCATGTCGTCCAGGTTGGCGCGCATTTGCGTATCAGGGTAGGAGAGCAGGCGCGCCAGAACGCGCAGGCTCACGGACGCCGAGGGCGGATTGGAAAATAAAGACATGATCAAACCTCTGCCTGGATAGGTATGGTGCGACGCTTGCCGCCACCGAACAGACTCACTTCGCTGGCGCCATCGGAGCAACCGTTGCCGAACGAGAAGCCGCAGCCGCCGCGCACGTCAAAGGTGTTCTCTGCGTATTCGCGGTGGGTGCTCGGGATGACAAAGCGGTCCTCGTAGTTGGCAATGGCCATCACCTGGTACATGTCTTCGACTTCCTGTGTGCTCATCTGCACTTGTTCCAGCGCGGCCATGTTGGGTTTGCCGTCGACGTGTTTGCCACGCTGGTAAGCGCGCATGGCGAGCATGCGCTCCAAGGCGCGCTCCACGGGCATGGTGTCACCGGCGGTGAGCAGATTGGCCAGGTACTTGACCGGAATGCGCAGTTGCTTGACATCTGGGATCTCGCCGTTGATGCCAATATTGCCGGCATTGGCGGCTGCGCTGATGGGCGACAGTGGCGGCACATACCAGACCATCGGCAAGGTGCGGTACTCTGGATGCAGTGGCAGGGCCACCTTCCACTCGACCGCCATCTTGTAGACCGGGCTCTTGCGCGCGGCTTCCATCCACTTGTCGGGAATGCCGTCGATGCGGGCCTGCTCGATGACTTTGGGGTCGTTCGGGTCGAGGAAGATGTCGAGTTGCGCCTGGTACAGGTCGCGGTCGTGTTCCACACTCGCGGCCTCCTGGATGCGGTCGGCGTCGTACAACAAAACGCCAAGGTAACGGATGCGTCCGACACAGGTCTCACTGCACACCGTGGGTTGGCCTGCTTCAATGCGCGGGTAACAAAAGATGCATTTCTCGGCTTTGCCCGATTTCCAGTTGTAGTAAATCTTCTTGTAGGGGCAGCCGCTGATGCACATGCGCCAGCCACGGCATTTGTCCTGGTCGATCAGAACAATGCCGTCTTCCTCACGCTTGTAGATCGAGCCCGAGGGGCAGGATGCGACACAGGCCGGATTCAGGCAGTGCTCGCACAGGCGCGGCAGGTACATCATGAAGGTGTTTTCGAACTGGCCGTAGATGTCCTTCTGGATATCGTCGAAGTTCTTGTCCTTGCTGCGTTTGGAGAATTCGCCGCCCAGGATTTCTTCCCAGTTCGGACCCCAGACGATTTTTTCCATGCGTTTGCCGGTGATCAGGCTGCGCGGGCGGGCCGTGGGTGCCGCCTTGGACTCGGGCGCCGACTGCAGATGTGCGTAGTCGAAAGTGAAGGGCTCGTAGTAGTCATCAATTTGCGGCAGGTTCGGGTTGGCGAAGATGCGCATGAGCAACTTCCACTTGGCGCCCTGGCGCGGCTCGATCTTGCCGTCGGCTTTGCGAATCCAGCCACCGTTCCATTTCTCCTGGTTTTCCCATTCTTTCGGGTAACCGATGCCGGGCTTGGTTTCGACGTTGTTGAACCAGGCGTATTCCATGCCGGGGCGGCTGGTCCAGACGTTTTTGCAGGTGACTGAGCAGGTGTGGCAACCAATACATTTGTCCAGGTTGAGCACCATGCCGATTTGTGCGCGAATTTTCATGTGTAACTCCTTGTGTTTTGCGGGACAGACCGCAGCGACGCAGTCGCCAGCTCTGTCCCCAAACTGATTAGTTGTGGGTGGCTGTGGGTTCTGTGGACGAGCCTTCGTCGTCGAGCCAGTCGACCTTGGCCATCTTGCGCACCACCACAAACTCGTCGCGGTTGGTGCCGATCGTTCCGTAGTAGTTGAAGCCGTAGCTGAATTGGGCGTAACCGCCGATCATGTGGGTGGGCTTGAGCACAATCCGGGTGACCGAGTTGTGGATGCCGCCCCGCACACCGGTGATTTCCGAGCCGGGGGTGTTGATGATCTTTTCCTGCGAGTGGTACATCAGCGTCATGCCAGGATTGACGCGCTGGCTGACCACGGCACGGGCCGCAATGGCACCATTGATGTTGAAGACTTCGATCCAGTCGTTGTCTTCAATGCCGGCGCTCTTGGCATCGTCTTCACTGAGCCAGACCACACTGCCGCCACGGTTGAGCGTGAGCATCATCAGGTTGTCACTGTAGGTGGAGTGAATGCCCCACTTCTGGTGCGGCGTGATGAAGTTCAGCGCAATTTCCTTGTTGCCGTTGGGCTTGATGTTCTGGATGCCCGCGGTTGTCTTCAGGTCCACCGGTGGCCGGTAGCTGCTGAAGTTTTCGCCAAATGCGGTCATCCAGGGGTGGTCCATGTAGAACTGCTGGCGACCGGTCAGGGTGCGCCACGGGATCATCTCGTGCACGTTGGTGTAGCCGGCGTTGTAGGACACGG
>JBEGLK010000212.1:0-4186 GCA_041183605.1 Pseudomonadota bacterium | reverse complement strand
GCTTCCATGATGATGCAGCCGATAAAACCGGCACCCAGTTGCAACACCCGGGCACCGGGCTGGGCCAGCGCGGCAATGGCGCGTGCATCGGCCAGCGTCCAGCAACGGTGGACCCCTTCCGATTGGATGCCCGGAATGGGGGGTGTGACAGGACGTGAGCCAGTCGCCACCAGCAAGGTGTCAAAAGAAACGCTTTCACCACCGTCAAGCACCACCGTTTTGCTGGCTGCGTTCACCTGCTGCACATGCGCCACCACCACCTTGATGTTCAAGTCATCAAAGTGGGTCGGGCTTTTGCGCAGGTAGGTGCCGGCCTCGTTGATGTTGCCTATCAACAGGTAGGGAATGGCCATGCGTGAATAAGACGGCTCGGGTTCATCACCGATGATCGTGATGCGGTCCAGCGGAGCCTGTTTACGAATGGTCTCGGCGGCTATGACACCTGCCGGGCCGGCGCCGAGGATGACATGATGGGTCATGGTGATTTCTCCAGAAAAAAGCGGTCACTGGGACCGCTCGTTTGTAGCTTGTTTGCGATGGGCCGGTTTATTAGGGTCTGAGCACGCTTCGTTCGCTTCGCTCTCTACGGTGATCCGATCCCAAGAAACCTGCGCTATCTTCCTTTACAGGCCCAGCCGCTCTTTGGTAGCCGCTGTCGGGCGGCCCTCAGCGTCCCAACCCCGGGCTTCGTAATACAGCGGCAGCATGGTGGCAATTTCGTTGAACTTGCCCTTGGCCGGGCCGGTCTTGCAAGCCTCGGCGGCTGTGGTCAGCCGTGCCGGCAGACTGTCATCAGCTTTGGTGAAACCGGCGCGGTTGTTGAACTCGCGCTCCATGTTCCAGATGCGTTCACCGATCTTGGCAAGTTCTTCAATCGTGTATTGCTCGCCGCAAGCACCCTGCATTTGCGGTGACAGGTCCTGCAGGCCCCAGGCAAAGGTGGTGAAGATACACAGGCCCGACGAGTCAAAGGCCGCCGTGGCATCCTGGAAGGCCTTAACCAGTTCGGGTTTGCCTTGCGATTCGAGCGGATCGGTCTTGACCGGAATGCCCAGAATCTCGGACGCAATGGTGTAGCCGCGCAAATGGCAGCCACCCCGGTTGCTGGTGGCATAGGCCAGGCCAATCCCTTGAATGGCACGACCGTCATAGGCCGGGAATTCCTGGCCCTTGGATGACATGCTGAGTTCCGGGTGGCCGTACTTGGCGGTCAGGCGTTTCGAGCCCTGGCCAATTTCCTTGCCGAAGCCGCGGCCGTTGACGGTTTCCTCAGCCAGGAATGCCAGCGCACGCGCTGAGCCGAAAGGCGCCTCAATACCGATCTGCTCCTTGGTCAGTACACCCATGCCGTAGAGTTCCATCACTGCGCCCACGGTGGCGCCGAAGCTGATCGGGTCGATACCTTCTTCGTTGCACAACAGGTTGGCGTATTGCAGGCATTCCAGATCGTTGACACCATTGGCAGCACCCAGCGCCCAAGCCGCTTCGTACTCCAAACCGCCGTTGGCGCCACGGTATTGCGGCTTGTTCTCGATGGTGAAGTGACCTTCGTCCATCTTGCTGATGCGCCCGCAGGCAATGGTGCAACCAAAACAGGCCTGGTTGGTGACCAGGTGTTTTTTACCGTCGGTCTTGCGCGGTGTCGCCATGGCTTCGGCACCGATGTCCTTGGCGCCTTCGAATTGGTTGTCCTGATGGTTTCGGGTGGGCAGGCCGCCCACTTCGTTGATCACACTCATCAGCACCTGTGTGCCCATGGCGGGCAAGCCGGTGCCGGTGACACCGTTGTCGGCCAACACCTTCTTGGCGGCTTTCACTGCTGTCATGAAGGCTTTCGGGTCACGGACATTGCCGACACCCTTGGTGCCACGCACCGCTATCGCCTTGAGGTTCTTGCTGCCCATGACCGCACCTACGCCGGAGCGACCAGCCGCGCGGTGCAGATCGTTGACCACAGCGGCAAACAACACACCGTTTTCACCGGCCTTGCCGATGCTCGAAACACGGGTCAGCGGGTCTTGCAGACCCTTCTTGATGATTTCTTCGGTTTCCCAGACGCTCTTGCCCCACAGGTGGCCGGCATCACGCAGCTCGGCCACGTCGTCGTTGACGTAAAGGTAAACCGGCTTGGCCGACTTGCCCTCGAAGATGACCATGTCCCAGCCTGCCATCTTGAACTCGGCGCCCCAGTAACCACCCGAATTGGAGCAGGCAACGGCGCCGGTCAATGGCCCTTTGGTGATGACGGTGTAACGGCCGCCGGTGGAGGCCATGGTGCCAGTAAGCGGGCCGGTGGCCCAGATGATTTTGTTGGCCGGCGACAAGGGATCAACCTTGGCGTCGACTTCTTCGACCAGATACTTGGTGCCGAGGCCACGCGAGCCGATGTAGGCCTGCGCCCATTCCATATTGAGGGGTTCCGACTTGACGGTGCCAGCGCTCAAGTTGACGCGGAGGATTTTTCCTGCCCATGACATGTTCGTTCTCCTTAAGCTGCTGAAGGTTGATTGCCAAGCTTGTCAGCCCACTGTTCCATCTTGCCCAGGCCGGTCCAGTTGGCGTCGATGAAGGTGATGGCACCGGTGGGGCAGGCATCCGCGCAGGCCGGATCACCACCGCAGAGGTCGCACTTTTGCACCTTGCCGGTTTCCTGAACATAGTTGATGGTGCCAAACGGGCAGGCGATGGTGCAGACCTTGCAGCCAACACAAGTGGCTTCGTTCACCACCTTGGCGCCAGTGGCCTTGTCCACCGTGATCGCTTCGACAGGGCAAGCGTGCAGGCACCAGGCCTCGTCACACTGGGTGCAGGTGTAGGGGACTTTCTTGCCGGTGTGGTGGAAGTTAAACACTTTGATGCGCGATTTGGCGGTGGCGAAAGTGCCGTAGTTCTCGAAAGAACAAGCCATTTCGCACTGCAGACAGCCTGTGCACTTGTCTGCGTTGATGTGCAACACTTTTTGCATGTGAAAGTCTCCTATGAAATCAGTTACATAGCGATTGTTGGAGTTTGGCAAGAATTACCACCTAGGGATAACCCTCAAAACATAAGGGTGAAGGCGACAAATTCTCAAATTGAGACAAGTGAACAGCAACAGGCGGTCATGACAATGACCGGCTCAACCGCACCTGCAACGCACCAGAGCAGCCAAAGATAAATCCCATTCATCCAAAATGCGATAAATTCAGGCACCAACACACCCGACCATGAACGCCGCCAAGCCCAGCACGCCACCCAATGCCTCGCCCGGCCGCTTGGCTCGCATTGCCCAGGCACGCAAACGCCTGATGCAGGAGGGCTGCGCGGTCACACCCGGCTGGGTTGCACCCTGGGTCGCGCGTTCCTGGCAGCGTTGCCTTGATTCAGGCCTGCAACCCGGCAACGCTGTCAACTTTGCCCAGGTGACCGCGCCCATGCTGCGCAACGCCATGGAGGCAAATCACGGTCTGATTGCAGCCGCCCAACCCATGCTGCAAAGTCTGGCGCGGGCCATTGTCAACACGCGTTACTTCGCCATTCTGACCAATGCCGATGGCGTGGTGGTCGATGCCTGCGGTGCCATTGACCACACCGATCCGCGCGCCCACCTGATCACACGCATTGGCACCGACCTGTCCGAGCGCAGCATGGGCACCACCGCGATTGGCACGGCTCTGTCTGAACTGCAGCCGGTGTGGCTGCATCGCGGCGAACATTTTTTTGATCAGACCTCGGTTTACAGCTGTGCTGGCGCGCCTTTGTTCGGCCCTGATGGCGCTTGTATCGGCATGCTGGATGTGACAGGTGTCGATGTGCAGGAGCGCCCGGAGCTTAAACACCTGGTCATGCAGTCGGCCAGCAAAATTGAAAACGCCCTGATCTCCGCCCTGCCCCACGCCCTGCTGCTGCGCCTGAACTGGCCCGGCAGCACGCTGGGCAGCGATGCCGACGGCATCTTGTGCCTGGATGCCGATGGCTGGATCGCAGGGGCCAACCCGGTGGCGCGCCAGATGGTGCCGGGGCTCGCCACACCCGGCGAGCAACCCGTGCACGTGAGTGAGGTTTTTGGTCTGCCGTTCGAACCCTTGTTTGATGCTGCCAACCATCCCGGCCACCCCATTGAGCTGCCGCTCTGGAGCGGCCTGCGCCTGCAGGCCATGGCAATCAACCGCGATGACGAATCCCGCACGCTGCGCACCATTAGTTC
>JBEGLK010000211.1:0-8096 GCA_041183605.1 Pseudomonadota bacterium | reverse complement strand
GCGGAGCGAATGGCAAAGTCGTGTTTTTTCACGTTCTCAAACACGCGCTCGTCATAGTGTGTCATCACGGCAATTTGGACAGACATCACTTTTTTGGAGCCGCTCACATTGACCAAGAACTCGCGTTCAATTTGCAAGTAGGTGTACTCAAAACGAGTGAGTTCAGGCGCATCTTTGGTTTTCTTGGAGGGCTTGCCGTCGCCTTTTTTGTCGCCATGGCCGCCGCCGTGAAGCCCTCGGTGAGGAAGGGCAACAAATCTTTGCCGGTAGACAGTGTCGCGTTCTCCGCCGCGCGGCGGGCGATGTAGGTCAAGCCGCCGGCTCCGGGCACCAGACCCACACCGACCTCGACCAGACCGATGTAACTTTCCATGGCGGCCACCCGCTTCGCCGAGTAGACGGCCAGTTCGCAGCCCCCGCCCAGCGCCAGGCCACGCACGGCGGAGACCACCGGCACATTGGCATAACGCAGCTTCAGCATGGCTTGCTGCATCTCCAGTTCGGACGCCGAGATCGCCCCTTGATGCCGCCGGTCATGAAGGTTGGCAACATGGCCTGCAGGTCGGCGCCGGCAGAAAACACCTCGTCGCTGCTCCAGATCACCAGGCCCTTGAACTTGTCTTCAGCGAGCGCCAGCCCGCGCATCAGGCCGGCGATCACGCCCGGGCCGATAGCGTGCATCTTGGTCTTGATGCTGGCAATCAGCACGCTACCTGAGGGGCTGGACCTGTCGTCATCGAGCGTCCACAAGCGAATGGCCTCGTCTTCAAACAGGGTGGTGCCGGCTTGGCTGGCGGATGGTGCCTGTGCGCCCAGCACGCTCTCCGGGAAGTGCTGGCGCGCATAGACTGGCAAATGACGCACCGGCACAAATTGACCGCTTGACGGGTTCCATGAGCCCTGCGGCGTGTGCACACCACCGACGTCCGCCACCGGACCTTTGAACACCCAATCGGGCAGCGGTGCCTGGCACAGCGCACGGCCAGCGTCAATGTCTTCTTTCACCATATGGGCCACGGTGAGCCAGCCGGCTTCCTGCCAGAGTTCGAACGGGCCCTGTTGCATGCCAAAACCCCAGCGCATGCAAAAGTCGACGTCACGCGCGTTGTCGGCAATGTCGGCCAAATGAACGGCGGCGTAATGGAAGGCGTTGCGCAGAATCGCCCACAGGAATTGTCCTTGCGCGCCTTCGCTGTTGCGCAGCAGTTGCAGGCGTTCGGCAGCCGGCTTTTTCAGCATGCGGCTGTAAACCTCGTCCGCTTTTTCACCGCCTGGCACATAGGTTTTTGATGCCAGGTCAAAACGCAGGATGTCACGCCCCACCTTCTTGAAAAAACCCGCCTTGGTTTTTTGTCCCAGGTTGCCCATGTCCAGCAAAGTCTTGAGCACTTCAGGCGTGGCAAAACTGCCGTAGAAAGGGTCGGTCTCGGGGCTCAGCGTGTCCTGCAGCGTCTTGATCACGTGGGCCATGGTGTCGAGCCCGACCACGTCAGCGGTGCGGAAGGTGCCCGAGCTGGCGCGTCCCAGCTTCTTGCCGGTCAGGTCATCCACCACGTCATAACTCAGGCCGTAGTTCTGCACCTCCTTCATGGTGGCCAGCATGCCTGCCACGCCGACCCGGTTGGCGATGAAGTTGGGTGTGTCCTTGGCGCGCACCACGCCCTTGCCCAGGGTGCTGGTGACAAAAGCCTCGAGCTCATCCAGGATGTGGGGCTCGGTGGCGGGTGTGCTGATCAGTTCCACCAGCAGCATGTAGCGCGGTGGATTGAAGAAGTGGATGCCGCAAAAACGTGGCTTGATTTCCGCGGGCAGAACCTCGCCGAGTTGGGTGATGGACAGGCCCGAGGTGTTGGACGCCACGATGGCGTGTGTTGCCACAAACGGCGCAATCTTTTTGTACAGGTCGAGCTTCCAGTCCATGCGTTCGGCAATCGCTTCGATCACCAGGTCACAGCCCTTGAGCAGCTCCATGTGCTCCTCGTAATTGGCCTGCTGGATCAGGGTGGCATCTTCGGCCACACCCAGCGGTGACGGCTTGAGTTTCTTGAGACCTTCAACTGCCCGGGTCACGATGCCGTTTTTGGGACCAGACCGATCTGGAAGGTCAAACAAAATCACTGGGATTTTGCAATTGACCAGATGCGCGGCAATTTGCGCGCCCATCACACCGGCGCCGAGTACGGCAACTTTTTTGACATTAAAACGCGACATGTTTTTTCCTCAAAAATTCGACAGATTTCAGGCCAGCGCGGCATCGGTGTCCATCAGCACCTTGCTGCCAGTTCGTGCGGTGCGCATCAGGGTGGCGGTCTCGGTGAACAGCTTGGCAAAATAAAAACGCGCGGTTTGTAGCTTGGCCACGTAAAACGGATCCGCGTTGCCGGCCGCGATCTGGCGCAGCGCCACCTGGGCCATGCGCGCCCAGAAGTAACCAAACACCATGTGGCCGGCCACGCGCAGGTAGTCCACGGCGGCGGCGCCGACCTCGTCGGGATTCTGGAATCCCTTGAAGCCGATCTCGGTGGTGAACTTGGTCATTTGATCGCCCAGCATGGCGATGGGATTGATGAATTCGGCCATCTTTTCATTGACACCTTCTTCGGCGACCAAAGCACCGATCAGCTTGCCGAACTTCTTGAGCGTGGCGCCGTTGTTGGCCAGGATTTTGCGGCCCAGCAGGTCCAGGCTCTGGATGGTGTTGGTGCCCTCGTAAATCATGTTGATGCGGGCGTCGCGCACAAACTGCTCCATGCCCCATTCCTTGATGTAGCCGTGGCCGCCAAATACCTGCAGGCAGGCAGAAGTCGAGATCCAGCCGTTGTCGGTGAGGAAGGCCTTGACGATCGGTGTCAGCATGGCGAGCATTTCGCCCGACTCCTTGCGCACGGATTCATCAGGATGTTTGTGCTCTTTTTCCAGCAGCATGGAGCTGAAACACATCAGGGCGCGGCCGCCTTCGGCATAGGCTTTCGCCGTGAGCAGCATCTTGCGTACGTCGGGGTGAACGATGATCGGGTCGGCGGGCTTGTCGCTTGCCTTGTGGCCGGTGAGTGAACGCATCTGGATGCGGTCCCTGGCATAAGCCAGCGCATTCTGGAACGCCACCTCGGTCAAACCCAGCGACTGGTTGCCCACGCCCAACCGTGCCGCATTCATCATGACAAACATGCCCTGCATGCCCTTGTTGGGCTGGCCCACCAGCGTGCCGACGGCACCGTCAAGCACGATCTGGGCGGTGGCATTGGACTTGATGCCCATCTTGTGTTCCAGACCACCACAATAAATGCCGTTGCGCGCACCCAATGAGCCATCGGCATTGACCTGGAACTTCGGCACGATGAAGAGGCTGACACCCTTGATGCCGGGCGGCGCATCGGGAAGTCGGGCCAGCACCAGATGGATGATGTTGCTGGTCAGGTCCTGTTCGCCGGCACTGATGAAAATCTTGTTGCCAGTGAGTTTGTAAGTACCATCCGCCTGCGGTTCGGCACGGGTGCGCATCAGTCCCAGGTCGGTGCCGCAATGGGGTTCGGTCAGGCACATGGTGCCGGTCCACTCGCCGCTGGTCATTTTGGGCAGATAGGTTGCTTTTTGTTCTGCTGTGCCGTGCGTGGCCAAGGCCGTGTAGGCACCGTGTGTCAGACCCGGGTACATGGCCCAGGCCTGATTGGCCGAGTTCATCATTTCGTACAAACACTGGTTCACGATCAATGGCAGCCCCTGGCCGCCAAACTCCGGCTCGCAGGCCAGCGCGGGCCAGCCGCCCGCCACGTATTGGGCGTAGGCCTCCTTGTAGCCCGCAGGCGTGGTGACCGACTGGCTGGCGACATCGTAATGGCAGCCCTCGGTGTCGCCGCTGATGTTGAGCGGCAGCAGCACCTCGCTGGCAAATTTTCCGCCTTCTTCGAGTACCGCGTTGATGGTGTCGGCGTCCATCTCGATGTAGGCAGGCATGGCTTGCAGCTCAGCCGTGACATGGAGCACTTCATGCATCACAAATTGCATGTCGCGCAGTGGCGGGTTATAGATAGCCATGGCATCCTCCTTGAGACTGGATTGAATGATTTGAGCGTGTTTGGGGCATGGGCCTGTTGCTAAATCGCATGGTTTCTGTCAGGGTTGCTGCGCACCAGCGATCCGCTGCTTGCCATACCGCAGCAGGATGTTCTCGAAGCCGTTATTGGCCCGTGTGATGGCGCCGGGATTTTTCAAAAAACGTGCTTCGTAGTGCAGTGCCAGGATCAGGCCATGGATTTCGAATGCCATTTGTGCCTCGTCGGCATCGGGCACCAGGTGACCCTCCTGTTTGGCGAGCACCACCGCGCGGTGCATGGCCGTCAGCCAGGTTTGCACCGAGTTTGCCAATGCATCACGCACCGGGCCCGGCCTGTCGTCGAACTCGACCGCGCCGCTGATGAAAATGCAGCCTGACTGGATTTCAATGGCAACGCGTTGCATCCAGTTGCTGAACAGGGCGCGTACCCTGGGCAAACCACGCGGCGCCTCCATGGCGGGATAAAAAACCTCATCGGCAAAACGCCGGTAATACTCGCGAATCACCGAAATCTGCAGTTCCTCGCGCGAGCCAAAGTGGGCAAATACCCCGGACTGCCAGCACGCCGATGCTCAGACCCTCCAGGCCAATCTGCCCGGCCAGACCCAGCGCGGCATCAACGATGAGTTGTTTGGTCTGCAAGCCTTTTTGCTGCGCGCGGGCACCGCTGGCGTTTTTTCCGCCACGTTCGGTATTGGCAAGACGAGGGCTGGAGGTCATGGGCATTCCACAAAATAGTACGATCGTTCTATTTTGCAGTAATTCACAGGCCTGCGCCACCCGGCCACCTGTTTTAGATACCTCAATCTAAGAGGTTTAAGGGAAAACCCTTTGATACTTTCGTGACAAGAGCCTGCTCAGACCAGTAACGGGTCTTCCTGCATGGCCTCGATCTGCTCTTCCAGCATTTGCACCTGACCCTGCCAGTAGTCGCTGGAGCCAAACCAGGGGAAGTGTTTGGGAAACGTGGGGTCATGCCAGCGCCGCGCCAGCCATGCGCTGTAGTGCAGCAGGCGCAGGGTGCGCAGGGGTTCAATCAAAACGAGTTCGCGTCGGTCAAAAGGGCGAAACTGCTCGTAGCCGTCCACCAGCGTTCCCAGTTGCCGGCTGCGCTGTTGCCTGTTGCCGCTCAGCAGCATCCAGAGGTCCTGCACGGCCGGTCCCATGCGGGCATCGTCCAGGTCGACAAAATGTGGTCCCGGCAGGGCACTGGCGGGCATGTCCAGAGGCGTCCACAAAATATTGCCGGGGTGGCAGTCACCATGCAGGCGGATGTGCTGCATGGCGTCATCCGTCATGGGCGCACCGTTCAGGCAGGCATGGGTTGCGATCAGATCGAGCGCTTGTTGTGACACCCTGGCCCAGTTTGATTGCACGTCCAGCGGGACCTGGTCGTTCGCCAGCAACCACTCGCGAGAGGCGATGCCAAAGCTGGCCAGGTCAAGTGTGGGCCGGTGCGTGAAGGCCTGCACCGCACCCACCGCGTGAATACGCGCCAGAAATCGGCCCACCCATTCCAGCACGTCGGGGTCGTCGAGTTCCGGCAGGCGCCCGCCTCGCCAAGGACTCACACTGAAGGCAAAGCCGCCAAAATGGTGCAGCGTGTTGCCATTCAGGGTGAGTGGCCCGACCACAGGAATTTCGGCGGCCATGAGGTCCTGCGCGAAGGCGTGCTCTTCGAGGATCTGATCGTTTTGCCAGCGGCCGGGACGGTAGAACTTGGCCACCACCACGGCACCATCTTCCAGGTGCAACTGGTAGACACGGTTCTCGTAGGAACTCAGGGCGGTTTGCCGCCCGTCGCCGAACAGCCCCACGCTGGCCAGTGCGTCCATCACCACATCGGGCGTGAGCGACTGGTAGGGGTGGGCTGCCGCCGTCGCGCGTTCAGGCATTGCTGTTGGCCCGAACCTCTTCAATGCTGGTCAAGCCAGCCAAGACCTTGCTGATACCGTCCTGGCGCAGGGTACGGAACTGTCCGCTTTGAAAAGCCTCCAGCTGGACCAGTTCGGAGCGGGCACCGGTCTGAATCAGGCGTCGGACGCCGGCGTTCACTGTCAACAATTCATGCAGGCCGATACGTCCCGACAGGCCGGTGCCCATACATTGAGGGCAGCCTGGAGCCGTGTAGTGGTTGAGCCAGCCCTGGCTGCCATACTCGCGCAGCCACTGGGCCAAAACCTCGTCTTGTGCGGGTCGGAGGCTTTCGGGGAATGCGTGCAGGTAGTCATGCAGCAGCTCGTTGACATAGTCATCGCTGGCGCGTTCGGCGGTCCGGCAGGACATGCACAACTTGCGCGTCAGTCGTTGCGCCAGCACGGCCAGCAGTGAATCGGCAAAATTGAAAGGGTCCATGCCCATGTCGATCAGCCGGGTCACGGTTTCGGCAGCGCTGTTGGTGTGCAGCGTCGACAACACCAGGTGCCCGGTCAGCGAGGCTTCAATGGCGATCTCGGCAGTCTCGACATCGCGAATTTCACCCACCATGATGATGTCGGGGTCGGCGCGCAGGAAAGAACGCAAGGCCTTGGCAAAGGTCCAGTCAATTTTGGGGTTGATCTGTACCTGGCGCAAGTCCGGTTGGGTAATCTCGATCGGGTCTTCTGCGGTCCAGATCTTGCGTTCAGGCGTGTTGAGGTAGCCCAGAATGGAGTGCAGTGTTGTGGTTTTGCCGGAACCCGTGGGACCTACACACAGCACCATGCCGTAGGGCCTGGAGACCGCCTCCTGCAATTGGACGTAATTGGCTTCCGTCAGGCCGATCTTGTTCATGGCGATCGGTTTGGTCGAAGCGAGCAGGCGCATGACCACATCTTCGAGACCATTGGCGGTGGGGATGGTGGCAATCCGCAGTTCCAGCCGGTGTTTTTTGGAGAATTTGCTGAAATTGATCTTGCCATCCTGTGGCTTGCGCCGCTCGGAAATGTCGAGGTCAGCCATGATCTTGAGCCGCGCCACCAGAGCGGCACGATAGGTGTGTGGCAACTCCAGATAGGGCGACAACATGCCATCCTTGCGGAAACGGATGCGTACCTTGGCGCGCCTGGGCTGTGACTCGATGTGGATGTCGGAGACGCCCCGCGCATGGGCTTCGATGATCATGGTGTTGATCAGGCGCACCAGCGTGTTGTCGGATTGCTCAATGGCTTTTTCGTCGTCTTCCTCGGATTCATCCGAGCTGCTGAGTTCCATCGATTCCAGCAACTCGGAGGAACTGGTTTGCTCGGGGTCAGCGTTCTCGGGGCTGGGCAAGTCTTCGTCCAGCAGGCTGTAATGCAGGCCAAACTTTTCATAGGTTTCCCGAATTTTTTGCCGGATCTGTTGCTCGTCACCTATGGTAGCGATGACACGACCCTGCACCAGGAATTCCAGTTCCTCCAGAATCTTGCGCTGTGTCGGATCCACCGCGGCCACCACCAGCACGTTGTCGTGCACCATCAGTGGCATCACGTTGAGCCGCAGCGCGGTGGTCATCGGGATGTTTTTCAGCGCGGCATTGGCGATGGGAAACTGGCTCACATCGACTACCGGGTAGCCCATTTTTCGAGCCAGTGCCGTGTTGAGGTCGCGGCGTGTCAGGTAACCCATCCGGATGAGCAATTCACCCAGTGGTACCGAGCGCTCCGTTTTTTGTTTTTCCAGTGCAAGTTGAAGCTGGGCCTCACTGATATAACCAAGGCGGGTTAGTGCTTCACCGACTTTGACCATCGGCATTTTGGATTGTTGTGCCAATGCCTGGGTCAACTGTTCCGGAAGTATGACAGCGGTATCCAACAGGTAATCCCCCAATTTGCGATTTCGTAAATTTTTTTGTTCTTCAGCGGCTTGCTCGACTTGCTGTGCTGTCACCACTTTGTGCTCAATCAGTACCTCGCCAATTTGGTTGCCCAGGGTGAAGCTGGTGTAGGCCTCACGTGGCATGAAAACGCGTTCAATGGAGCCTTTGTCGCCGACCGGTTGAAACAGGTAAAGGCCATAGTCGGTGTCCACACAACCGATGGTCAAACCTGAAAGCGGCTGCCCGTTTTTGAGTTGCAGGCGA
>JBEGLK010000210.1:0-4235 GCA_041183605.1 Pseudomonadota bacterium | reverse complement strand
GTGCGTGAGCTGCGTAAGCTGGACAAACACACACCAGTGTTGCTGATCACGGCCGACGGAGGCGACTTTTATGCCAAGCCTTCCTTGTCCAACGCCTTTGCCCAAAAGCGCGGCCCGGCGCAGTTGGTGACCACTGCGGCAGCCAGCATGGCGGAAAACCAAGATGTCAGGCTGCTGGCTCACACCCGAGTCAATGCCATCGACACCAGCAGGCAAATCGTGCACACCAGCGCGGGAGACTTCAACTACGCCCAACTGGTGCTGGCCACTGGCGCGCAGCCGATCCGTGTGCCAATGGCAGGTGATGCTGCCAATACGGTGTTGTCGGTCAATTCACTGCAAGACTTCGCGGTGTTCCATGAGCGCCTGACCCGTGGCAGTGTTGCGGGTGGTGAGGGTCATGCCAAAAAGCGCGTTGTCATCATGGGTGCCGGGCTGATCGGTTGCGAATTTGCCAATGACTTGATCAGTTCCGGCTTTGAAGTGACGGTGGTTGATCCTGCAAATGGCCCGATAGCGGCGTTGTTGCCGACGGGGCTGGGTGAGCAATTGCGCGATGCGTTGGCCAGCCAGGGCGTGCGCTGGCTGTTTGGCGCGACTGTTCAAGCGATTGAGCACAGCACTGGCGACGCTGGTGTTCTGAACGTGCAGCTCGCCAATGGCTTGGTGCTGGCTGCCGACGTGGTGCTCAGCGCCATCGGCCTGCGTGCTGACCTGGGCCTGGCGCAAGCCGCTGGTCTGACGTGTGAACGCGGCATTGTGGTCGATGACTTTTTGCAGACCAGCGCGGCCAATGTCTATGCGCTGGGTGATGCGGCGCAGTATGCCAACGGCAGAACCCAGCCCTATGTCATGCCCATCATGCATGCGGCCAAGGCGCTGGCCGCCACGCTGGCAGGCCAGCCAACGCCGGTGCAGTTTCCGCTGATGCCTGTGGCTATCAAAACCCCCGCGTTGCCGCTGGTGGTGGCAATGCCGGCACCCGGAGTGGCAGGTCAGTGGGAGCAAAGCGAACCGGGCGTCTGGCTGTTTAAAGACGCTGAGCAGGCGCTCAAAGGCTTTGCACTCGGTGGCGCACAAATTAGTCGCCGCACGGAACTGGCCAAACAGGTGGTCTGAATCCAGGCTTAAGCCAAGGCGGCTGCGTCAAGGCATACAATTTCTTTCCGTTGCACACGCAAGTACCGGCCCTTTTGGGCCGGTTCACATTAGCAGGAGACTCCATGACGCAAGCCGCCCCAGCCACAGCAGAAGACAAACGCGCCGAATTGCGCCGCGCCGCTCTGGAGTACCACCAATTCCCTACCCCCGGCAAGATTGCCATTGCGGCGACCAAGCAGCTGGTGAACCAGCATGACTTGGCGCTGGCGTATTCGCCCGGCGTGGCCACGCCTTGCGAAGAAATCGTCAAGGATCCCAACAACGCCTACAAATACACCAGCCGGGGCAACCTGGTGGGTGTGGTGACCAATGGCACGGCGGTGCTGGGCCTGGGTGACATTGGTCCGCTGGCTGGCAAGCCGGTGATGGAAGGCAAGGCCGTGCTGTTCAAGAAGTTCGCCGGCATTGATGTGTTTGACATCGAGATCGACGAAAAGCAGGATCTGGACAAGCTGGTCGACATCATTGCAGCGCTGGAGCCGACTTTTGGCGGCATCAACCTCGAAGACATCAAGGCGCCTGACTGCTTTTATGTCGAACGCAAATTACGCGAACGCATGAAAATCCCGGTTTTTCATGATGACCAGCATGGCACGGCGATTACCGTAGGTGCGGCCATTTTGAACGGCCTGAAGGTGGCGGGCAAAGAGCCCAAGGACGTCAAACTGGTCACCTCAGGCGCTGGTGCCGCGGCACTGGCCTGTGTCGGTTTGCTGGTCAAGCTCGGCATTCCACGTGAAAACGTCTGGGTCACCGACCTGGCCGGTGTGGTTTATGAAGGCCGGGTCGAACTGATGGATCCCGATAAAGCGCAGTACGCCCAGAAAACGGATGCGCGCAAGCTGGGCGAGGTGATCGACAACGCCGACGTCTTTTTGGGCCTGTCGGCGGGGGGCGTGCTCAAGCCCGACATGGTCAAGCGCATGGCCGCCAACCCGATTATTTTTGCACTGGCCAACCCGACGCCGGAAATCACACCCGAGGAAGTCAAAAAGGTTCGTGACGACGCCATCATTGGCACCGGGCGCTCGGATTACCCGAACCAGATCAACAACATCCTGTGCTTTCCGTACATCTTTCGCGGTGCACTCGATGCCGGCGCCTCGACCATCACGGTCGAGATGGAAATGGCCGCCGTGCACGCCATCGCCGAGCTGGCCCAGGCCGAGCAGAGTGAGGTGGTGGCGGCCGCTTACGCTGGTGAGCCCCTGGCCTTTGGCCGCGAGTACCTCATCCCGAAGCCATTTGACCCGCGTTTGATGATGAAGGTGGCGCCGGCAGTGGCGCAGGCGGCTTTCGACAGTGGTGTGGCGCTGCGCCCCATCACCGACATGGACGCCTACCGCGAAAGGTTGCAGAGTTTTGTTTATGCCTCGGGCTCGGTGATGAAGCCGATTTTTGCCGCGGCCAAAAAAGCACTCAAGAAGCGCGTGGCTTTTTCCGAGGGTGAAGAGGAACGTGTGCTGCGTGCCGCACAAATCGTGGTTGACGAAGGTTTGGCCATGCCCACCCTGATCGGTCGTCCCGAAGTGATTGCCGAACGGATTGAGAAGTTCGGCCTGCGACTCAAGCAAGGCGTGGATTACGATATTGTCAACGTTGAACTCGACGAGCGTTATCGTGATTTCTGGCAAACCTACCACCGCATGACCGAGCGCAAGGGCATCACGGTGCAGATGGCCAAGATTGAAATGCGCCGGCGCCTGACGCTGATTGGTTGCATGATGCTCAACAAGGGTTATGTCGATGGCCTGATTTGCGGCACCTGGGGCATCACTTCCATGCACCTGCAATACATCGATCAGGTGATCGGGCGGCGTGCAGGCGTCAACACTTACGCTTGCATGAACGGCCTGATGTTGCCCGGTCGGCAGGTGTTTTTGGTCGATACCCACGTCAACTACGACCCGACCGCCGAGCAACTGGCCGAAATCACCGTGCTGGCTGCCGAGGAAATGATGCGTTTCGGCATTCCGCCCAAAGCCGCCTTGCTGTCGCATTCGAACTTTGGCAGCAGCAATCAACCCAGTGCCGTCAAAATGCGCGACACGCTAGCGCTGTTGCAAGTCCAGGCGCCCTGGCTCGAAGTGGACGGTGAAATGCACGGCGATGTGGCGCTGGATGGAGCCTCCCGTGCCAGCCTGATGCCCAACAGCACCTTGCACGGCGACGCCAACCTGTTGGTGCTGCCCAATATTGATGCAGCCAATATTGCCTACAACCTGCTTAAAACGGCGGCGGGTGGCAATATTGCGGTGGGCCCGGTGCTGCTGGGCGCGGCCAAACCTGTGCATATATTGACGGCCAGCACCACGGTGCGTCGCATCGTCAACATGACTGCCCTGACGGTCGCCGACGCCAACGCCAACCGTTGACAGGGGCGGTTTTCCCGCTCAAAAGGGCTTTGTCAGCCTTCGCTTAAGCCATATTTCCTGATTTGAATTGCCCACGAAATGGGCAAAGACTTGCAATTTTTTGCCAAATCAGCGACACTACACCCTCAAATGTTCGGGTTTACCCGAATCTTTTTACCGGGAATTGAAGCAATGGTGTGGTTGAAGCGTTTTAAGTTGGTGCTGACTGGCTTAATGTTGGCGACAGCCTTGGTTGCTGGTGGTTTAGAGGCCAAGGCGCCACCGCCAGCGGGTTTGCAAGACACGATCAGCCTGGCTGAATTGCCCAGTCCCGGTGCAGAAATATACAGGCGCATCCATCAGGGTGGTCCGTTTGTCAGTGAAAAGGATGGTTCTGTTTTTGGTAACCGGGAGCGTTTGCTACCGGCTCAAAAACGTGGGTTTTACCGTGAATATACCGTTCCGACACCTGGGCTGACGCACCGGGGTGGCAGGCGGATTGTGTGTGGTGGTGCGGCCAGAACACCAGAGGTGTGTTATTTCACCGCTGATCACTATGACAGTTTTCGTCGGATTGCGCCCTGAATTTGAATTGTTAGTTTATATATAGTGAAAAGAGAATCTTAAATGACACTTAGTCAAACCGTTGCTGAAGCTCCTGTCAAGAATGTCTCGGAGACGATTCTGAAGGGTGTTCGCCCCAACATCGTGCAGTCGATC
>JBEGLK010000209.1:0-4266 GCA_041183605.1 Pseudomonadota bacterium | reverse complement strand
CAACTATTGGCAAACCGAGACCGGCTGGCCCATTTTGTCGCTTTGCAACGGCGTCGAAAAGGCGGTCAGCAAGTTTGGCTCACCAGGCAAGGCGGTTTACGGTTACAACGTCAAATTGCTGGACGATCAGACCGGAGAGGAGCTGACGGGCGCCAACCAGAAGGGTGTGGTTGCGATCGAAGGCCCATTGCCGCCTGGTTGCATGCAAACCGTGTGGCGCGATGACGAGCGTTTCGTCAATACCTACTGGAAGAGTGTGCCCGGCAAGCTGGTGTACAGCACCTTTGATTGGGGAGTGCGTGATGCCGATGGTTATTACTTCATTCTGGGTCGCACCGATGACGTGATCAACGTCGCCGGCCACCGACTGGGTACCCGCGAGATTGAAGAGAGCATCTCGGCCCATCCCAATATCGCCGAGGTGGCGGTGGTGGGTGTGGCCGACCAGCTCAAGGGCCAGGTGGCAATGGCGTTTGCTGTTCCCAAGGACGCCAGCCTGGTTGCCGACGAGGCTGGTGCGCTCAAGCTCGAAGGTGAAATCATGAAATTGGTGGACCGCGATCTGGGTGCCGTGGCCCGGCCCGCCCGCGTGCGTTTTGTCACCGTGTTGCCAAAAACGCGCAGTGGCAAGTGTTTGCGCCGCGCCATCACCGCGGTTTGCGAGGGTCGCGACCCTGGCGATCTGACCACCATGGACGATCCCGCCGCCCTGCAACAAATCAAGGATCTGGTGAATGCCTGATCCAGGCCTGTTTCAAGGTCAATTTGAGCCTGTAAGTTTTGTGCTGCCTTTCGGTGGCACAATCCCGACCGCATTCGGCCCTTCCAACGCCACTGTCGCATCCGCCAAACGGTCAAGCCGTGACGCGGGAGGTTAATCAACAATCAGCTTTAACCAGCTAAAGTTTCCTCAAGGGAAATGAAAGTCAGCGAAATATGAGTGAGACCAACACGGTTTACCAAGCCTATCAGGCCAATACCTACCTTTTTGGTGGTAATGCCCCTTACGTCGAAGAGATGTACGAGAACTACCTGGACAACCCAGGTAGCGTGCCGGACACCTGGCGTGATTACTTCGATTCCCTGCAAAATGTTCCTGCCGTGGACGGCAGCAATGCCAAGGACGTGGCGCACCAGCCGGTCATCGATGCTTTTGCGCAGCGCGCCAAGGCCGGTGGTACCAAAGTGGTGTTGGCCAGTGTCGACGCCGAAATGGGGCGTAAACGCACGGCAGTACAGCAGTTGATCGCCGCTTATCGCAACGTGGGCGCGAGCTGGGCCGATCTGGACCCGCTGAAACGCACCGAGCGGCCGAACATCCCGGAGCTCGATCCGGCTTTTTACGGCTTCAAGGATGCCGACCAGGAAACCGTGTTCGATACCAGCAACACGTTTTTCGGCAAGGACAAGATGCCCTTGCGCGAGTTGCTCAACGCATTGCGCGAAACCTATTGCGGCACCGTGGGTGCCGAGTACATGTACCTGACCGACCAGACGCAAAAGCGTTGGTGGCAGCAAAAGCTTGAAAGTGTGCGCAGCAAACCCTCTTTTAATGCCGAGCAGAAAAAGCACATTCTGGACCGATTGACTGCCGCCGAAGGCCTGGAGCGCTTCCTGCACACCAAGTACGTGGGGCAGAAACGTTTTTCACTCGAAGGTGGCGAGAGCTTCATCGCCGCCATGGATCAACTGATTCAGCAAGCCGGCAGTCTGGGCGTGCAGGAAATCGTGATCGGCATGGCCCACCGCGGTCGCCTGAACGTGCTGGTGAATACACTGGGGAAAATGCCCGCCGACCTGTTCGCGGAGTTTGACCACACAGCGCCTGAAGACCTGCCTGCCGGTGACGTCAAGTACCACCAAGGTTTCAGCTCGGACGTGACCACCCCCGGTGGCCCGGTGCACTTGAGCCTGGCGTTTAATCCGTCCCACCTTGAAATTGTCAACCCGGTGGTCGAAGGCTCGGTGCGCGCCCGCATGGATCGCCGCGCTGATCCGACCGGTCGGCAGGTGCTGCCGGTGCTGGTGCACGGTGATGCGGCTTTTGCCGGCCAAGGTGTCAACCAGGAAACCCTGGCACTGGCACAAACACGTGGTTACACGACTGCAGGCACCGTGCATCTGATCATCAACAACCAGATCGGCTTCACCACATCCGATCCGCGCGACTACCGCTCCACACTCTATTGCACCGACATCGTCAAGGGTGTCGAAGCTCCCGTGATGCATGTCAATGGTGACGATCCCGAAGCCGTTGTGATGGCCATGCAGTGGGCGCTGGAATACCGCATGACTTTCCGCAAGGACGTGGTGCTCGACATCATCTGTTTCCGAAAATTGGGCCACAACGAGCAGGACACCCCGGCGCTGACCCAGCCCTTGATGTACAAGAAAATTGGCGCTCATCCTGGTACCCGCAAACTTTACGCCGACAAGTTGGCGGCACAAGGTCTGGGTGTCACGCTGGGCGACGACATGGTCAAGGCCTTCCGTGCGGCAATGGATGCGGGTAAACACACGGTGGACCCGGTTCTGACCAATTTCAAGAGCAAGTACGCTGTGGATTGGACGCCGTTCCTCGGCAAGAAGTGGACCGATGCGGGTGACACGGCGATCCCGATGACTGAGTGGAAGCGTCTCGCAGAAAAAATCACCAAGTTGCCGGACACGCTGACACCGCATCCGCTGGTGAAAAAGGTTTACGATGACCGCGCGGCCATGGGGCGTGGTGAAATTCCGGTGGACTGGGGCATGGGTGAAACCATGGCGTTTGCCTCGCTGGTCGCGAGTGGTTACCCGGTGCGTTTGTCGGGCGAGGATTGCGGACGTGGTACCTTTACCCACCGTCATGCGGTGATTCATGATCAGAACCGCGAAAAATGGAACGAGGGCACTTATGTGCCGCTGCAGAATGTGGCTGAAAACCAGTCCCAGTTTGTTGTCATTGACTCGATCCTGTCCGAAGAAGCGGTGCTTGGGTTTGAGTATGGTTACGCCTCGAACGATCCCAACACGCTGGTGATCTGGGAAGCACAGTTCGGCGATTTCGCCAATGGCGCACAAGTTGTGATTGACCAGTTCATCGCCTCGGGTGAAGTCAAGTGGGGCCGTGTCAACGGCCTGACCATGATGTTGCCGCACGGCTACGAAGGCCAGGGTCCGGAGCACTCCTCGGCACGTGTCGAGCGTTTCATGCAACTGGCAGCAGACACCAATATGCAACTGGTTCAGCCCACCACAGCCAGCCAGATTTTCCATGTGTTGCGCCGCCAGATGGTGCGTAACCTGCGCAAGCCGCTGGTGATCTTCACGCCCAAATCGTTGTTGCGTCACAAGGACGCGGCTTCGCCTCTGGCTGAATTCACCAAGGGCAGTTTCCAGACGATTCTTCCTGACCAGAAGGCGCTCAAGGGCGACAAGGTCAAGCGGGTGATCGCTTGTTCCGGCAAGGTTTACTACGACCTGGCCAAAAAGCGTGAGGAAAAGGGCGCTGATGATGTCGCCATCATCCGTGTTGAGCAGCTTTACCCGTTCCCGCACAAAGCCTTCGCAGCGGAACTGAAAAAGTACCCCAATGCGACCGAGGTGGTGTGGACCCAGGACGAGCCGCAAAACCAGGGGGCCTGGTTCTTTGTGCAGCACTACATTCACGAGAACATGCTTGAGGGACAAAAGCTGGGTTACTCCGGCCGGGTGGCTTCGGCGTCGCCGGCTGTGGGTTATTCACATTTGCACCAGGAACAGCAAAAGGCGCTGGTGGAAGGCGCTTTTGGCAAGATCAAGGGTTTTGTCCTGACCAAGTAAGGCAGAACCCAGCTCAAACCCTCTTCTGGCCGGTGCAAAGTTCACCGCCAGGACCCTCAAGATCATTTTTGAAAGAATTGTTATGGCAATCGTAGAAGTCAAAGTCCCGCAACTGTCGGAATCCGTGGCCGAAGCCACCTTGTTGCAGTGGAAGAAGAAAGTGGGCGACGCCGTCGCCGTGGACGAAATCCTGATCGATGTTGAAACCGACAAGGTGGTGCTGGAAGTACCGGCTCCTTCAGCAGGCGTGATCGTGGAAATCATTGAAGACAACGGCAGCACGGTGGCCGCTGAACAGCTGATCGCCCGCATTGATACCGAAGCGGTGGCTGGTGGTGTGGCTGCGCCGGTGGCGCCTGTTGTGGCGGCCATGGCTGCCGCTGCAGCACCCATGGCTACAGCAGCGCCGGCCGGCGCGTCCATGGCTGGTGTGGCCATGCCAGCGGCTGCCAAATTGATGGC
>JBEGLK010000208.1:0-4289 GCA_041183605.1 Pseudomonadota bacterium | reverse complement strand
AAACCGTGGGGCCGGCCGATCCGGTCATTCAGCGCCTCATGACCACCACCCTGGGCCTGGCCCTGATGCTCACGGCCGCCGCCACCCTGTACAAGGCTATCCGCGGTAAAACCGCACCCACGCGCATCGCCGAAGGCCAGGAAGCCGCTGCCACCCAGCCACGCCACTGGAGCCTGCCCCTGCTATTCGGCGCGCTGATCGGCACCCTCGTGTCACTGACCTCGGTGGGCGCCGGCGCCATTGGTGTGACCGTGCTCATGTTGCTCTACCCCTTGCTGCCGCTGCCGCGCATCGTGGCGGCCGACATCGCCTACGCCGTGCCGCTGACGCTGGTGGCCGGTGCCGGCCATGCCACGCTGGGCTCGGTCGACTGGCGCATGCTGAGCCTGCTGCTGGCGGGCTCGCTGCCCGGCATCTGGATCGGCTCGCACTTCATGACCCTAGTGCCCGAGCGCGTGATCCGCTCGCTGCTGTCCGTGCTGCTGGCCTATGCCGGCACCAAGCTGATCGCGCTCTGATTTTCGTTCTGTTCCCGTTCCGTCCTGCCGGATAATCGCCGGCTCAAATTTACCGGCTCCGCCCTACTTTCAAGAACCATGTACCAATACACAGATTTTGACCGTCAATTCATCCGTCAACGCGCGGCCCAGCATCGCGACCAGCTGGAGCGCAACCTGAAGGGTGAACTCAGCGACGACGAATTTCGCCCGCTGCGACTGCAAAACGGCTGGTACATCCAGCGCTACGCGCCCATGCTGCGCGTGGCCGTGCCCTACGGCGAACTGGCCAGCCGCCAATTGCGCGTGCTGGCAAAAATTGCCCGCCAATACGACCAGCCCAGCGAAGCCGTCTACAAACACGCCAGCGAAAGCCAGGCCGAACTCGGCACACCGCACCTGCCGGTCGGTTACGGCCACTTCACCACACGTCAAAACGTGCAGTTCAACTGGATCCCGCTCGACCAAAGCGCCGACGTGATGGACCTGCTGGCCACGGTCGACATGCACGGCATCCAGACCAGCGGCAACTGCATCCGCAACATCACCAGTGACGCCACCGCCGGCATCGCCCCTGACGAGATCGTCGACCCGCGCCCCTACGCCGAAATCATGCGCCAGTGGAGCACGCTGCACCCCGAGTTTGCCTTCCTGCCGCGCAAGTTCAAGATCGCCATCAACGGCGCGCGTGAAGACCGCGCCGCCGTGGCCTGGCATGACGTGGGCCTGCACCTGTTGCGCAATGAGGCCGGCGAGGTCGGCTTCAAGGTGCTGGTCGGCGGCGGCATGGGTCGCACCCCGATGATTGCCAGCACCATTTGCGAATTCCTGCCCTGGAACCAGATCCTCAACTACCTTGAGGCCGTGGTGCGCGTCTACAACCGTTTTGGCCGCCGCGACAACCTGTACAAGGCGCGTATCAAGATCCTCGTCAAAGCCGAAGGCCAGCGCTTCTTCGACGAAGTCAACGCCGAATACCAGGACATCCTGGCGCACGACGGCGCCGCCCACGCCATTCCGCAGGCCGAGCTCGACCGCGTGACCGCCTGCTTCGTCGCCCCCGAGCTCAAGCAGGCGACCGCCACATCGGCGCCGGTCCAGCTCAGCGAGAAGGACAACGCCGAATACCAGCGCTGGCTGCACCAGAACGTGCGCGCCCACAAAAACCCGGCCCTGCGCGCCGTCACCCTGTCCTTCAAACGTGTCGGTTTTGCGCCCGGCGACGCCACCGCAGACCAACTGGACGCCGCTGCCGAGCTGGCCGACCGTTTCAGCGCCGGTGAAGTGCGTGTCACCCACGAGCAAAACCTGCTGCTGCCCTGGGTTGCCGCGTCCGAGCTGCCCGCGCTGTGGCAAGCCGCCCGCGCCCTGGGTGTTGCCAAGGCCAACATCGGCCTGCTCACCGACATGATCACCTGCCCCGGCGGCGACCTGTGCGCGCTGGCCAACGCCCGCTCCATCCCGCTGGCACAAGCCATCACCGAGCGTTACCAGGACCTCGACGAACTCTTCGACCTCGGCGCGGTGGACCTGCACATCAGCGGCTGCATGAACTCCTGCGGCCACCACCACACCGGCCACATCGGCATTTTGGGCGTCGACAAGGACGGCCGCGAGTGGTACCAGATCTCGGTGGGCGGCTCCGACGGCAGCCATCTGAGTGGCCAGCCCATGGCCGGCAAGGTCATTGGCCCGTCATTCGCTGCATCCGAGGTGACCGACGTGGTCGAAGCACTGCTCGACACCTACCGCGCCCAGCGCGTAACGGGTGAAACCTTCATTGACTGCGCGCGCCGCATCGGCCTGGAGCCTTTCAAGCTCGCCGGCAACGCCGCGCGCCACGAAACCCGCGACAGCGGCAAAGTGCTGCACGTCCACCTCGCCACCGCCGACGCCGCAACCGACTGAATACCTGGACCCCATGATGAACAAGCTCGAACTGATTTCCCTCGACGCCCACACCAAGGCCGCCACCGACGCCCATGTGATCGACCTCGCCAATGACGTCGATCCGCGCACCCTCGCGCTTGACGGCGTCACCCGCATCAACCTGAACTTTCCCAAGTTCACCGACGGCCGCGCCTTCAGCCAGGCCTACCTGCTGCGCCGCCGCCTCGACTTCAAGGGCGACATCCGCGCCACCGGTGACGTGCTGGTCGACCAGGTGCTGCAAATGCAGCGCAGCGGCTTCAGCTCGGCCGTGTTGCGTGCCGACCAGAACCCGGCCCACGCCGAGCGCCAGTTGCAGCGTTACCCGCAGTTTTACCAGGGCGACGCGGCCCACCCGCAAGCCCTCTTCAGCCAGAAAGTCGCGGCATGAGCGCCATTGACCTCAACGCCCGCGCGTCCGCCACCTTTGCGCAAAAACTCGCTGATACCCAGGCACTGCTGAAACAGGCCGCGCTCGACTACGCGCCGCTTCAATCGGGCGCCGAGCCACGCATCACGCTGGCCTGCAGCCTGGGCGCCGAAGACATGGTGCTGGCCCATCTGGTCAACAGCCTGCAACTCAACATTGACATCTTTGTGCTCGAAACCGGCCAGCTCCACGCCGAAACCCTGGCGCTGCTGGAACGCCTGCAAGCCACGTCCAAGGCGGCGGTAAAGGTCTACAAGCCGGTGCAAGAAGTCGCCGTCCAGTTCGTGGCGCGCGAAGGCAAGGACGCCATGTACAAAAGCATCGAACTGCGCAAGGCCTGCTGCGGCATCCGCAAGATGGAGCCGCTGGGCCGCGCGCTGACAGGCAAGGAAGCCTGGATCACCGGCCTGCGCCGCGAGCAGTCGGGTGCCCGTGCCGAAGTGCCGTCGATCGACCGCAGCGATGCCGCCAAAGTCAAGTACAACCCGCTGGCCGACTGGACCTGGGGCGACATCTGGCACTACATCGCGCAAAACAAGGTCGACTACAACCCGCTGCACGACCAGTTTTTCCCCAGCATCGGCTGCGCGCCCTGCACCCGAGCCATCAGCCTCGGAGAAGACTTCCGCGCCGGCCGCTGGTGGTGGGAAGACGAAGCCGCCAAGGAATGCGGCCTGCACGTCAAGGCCAGCCCGCTGCCAGAAGCCAAACAATGAACGCACCTACCTCTCCCGAATTGCTGCAAACCATGACGCACCACACCCGCCCCGACCACTTGAGCAACGCCCACCTGGACGCGCTCGAAGAAGAAACCATATTCATCCTGCGCGAAGTGGCTGCCGCTTTTGAGCGCCCCACGCTGCTGTTCTCGGGCGGCAAAGACTCGCTGGTGATGCTCAAGTGCGCAGAAAAAGCCTTTGGCACACCAGCCACCGGCGGCAAGATCCCCTACCCGCTGCTTATGATCGACACCGGCCACAACTTCCACGAAGTCACCGACTTCCGCGACGCCCGCGCCAAGGAGCTTGGCGCCGACCTGATCGTGCGCAGCGTCGAAGACTCCATGGCGCGCGGCACCGTGCGCCTGGCGCACCCGGGCGAGTCCCGCAACGTGCACCAGTCGGTGACGCTGCTGGAGGCCATCGAAGAATTCCGCTTTGACGCACTCATCGGCGGCGCGCGCCGCGACGAAGAAAAAGCCCGCGCCAAGGAACGCATCTTCAGCCACCGCGACAGCTTTGGCCAGTGGCAGCCCAAAGACCAGCGCCCCGAACTCTGGACCCTGTTCAACACCAAGCTGCACCCCGGCGAGCACTTCCGCGTGTTCCCCATCAGCAACTGGACCGAGCTCGACGTCTGGCAATACATTGCCCGCGAAAACGTGGCCCTGCCCTCGCTCTACTACACCCACAAACGTGAGGTGGTCGAGCGCA
>JBEGLK010000207.1:0-4347 GCA_041183605.1 Pseudomonadota bacterium | reverse complement strand
GCAGGTTGCCGTGGGACAGCATGGCCCCCTTGCTGCGTCCGGTGGTACCGCTGGTGTAGAGGATGGCGGCCAGATCGTCGCGCTTGCGGGCCACGGGTGCATGTACCTTGCTTTGCCCAAGGGCCCGGTCCAGCAGTGAACCGGTGCGGTTGTCCTCCAGCGTGAAGACCTGCTGCACGCCCAGTCGCTGTGCCATCGGTGCGATCCAGTCCAGATTTTTGGCTGTGCAGACCACCACCGAAGGTTCGGCATTACCAAGGAAATATTCGACCTCGGAGGCCTGGTAGGCATTGTTGAGCGGCAGGTAGACGTAGCCGGCACGTATTACCGCGAGGTAAAGCATCAGCGATTCGACGCTTTTGTCCAGCTGCACTGCCACGCGCGCACCATCGGGCAAAGCCAATGAGGCCAGCAGGTTGGCCAGCATGGCGCTGCCCTGGTCCAAGTCGCGCCAGGAGTATCGGCTGCCGGCGCCCGGGCCGTCGGCCACATCAATGGCTGTGCTGTCGAGGTCGGCGGGAAAAGCCGCGCGCAGCGCGGCATAAAGGTTATGGTTCTTGCTCATGATGGAATGGCTTGCAGTTCAGTCAACTTGCAATGGGGAACGACTACAAGCGGCTGTTCTTGCGTCGGATAACGCCATGACGACAGTTAACGGATCACACCAGTGATGGCCTCAAAGAAGCAGGCATAGTGCGTCTCGGCCATGGCACTGCTGATTGGCATTTCCGGCGTGCCGGCACGCGCACCGATGTTGTCGATGACTTGCTGCACATTGTCCGCATCACACTCATAGATGGCCATGTACTGCCATGGTTGCTTGCCAGCGTCACGTTGCACGGCGGTGCAATGGAAGCGCTGTGCGCTGACGATGCCCGGCACCCTGACAACATCGGCCAGGTGGGTGTTGGTGTACCAGTCGTTGAATTCGTCCTCACGTCCTTCGACAGCGTTGGAAAGAACGATCAGTTTGAACTGGGGCATGGCTTGTCTCCTTATGGGCTTGTTGTGAAAATTGGATAGAACTATAAACGGTGCAATGCCAACGTCTGTGCTGCTTGTTTGATGCAGGCTTAGCGCTTTTCGGCTTCAGCTTTGAGTCCTTCTCGGACCTCTTTGTCGTGTTGCCCAAGCATGGGCGCGGCAAATCGCACGCTGCCAGGCGTTTCCGAGAGCTTGACGGGCACGCCAAGTGTTTTGATCGTGCCGGCCTTTGGATGCTGCACGGTCTCGACCATACGACGCTGCAGGGTTTGCGGGTGATTGAAGATTTGCTCGTGGTTGAACACCGGCCCGCAGGGAATGCCGAGTTGCTCCAGTTCATTGATCCACCAGTCGGTGCTGTGCCGGCGGGTGACCACCGAGAGCAGTTCAACCAGTTCATCGTTGTTCTTGACCCGGTCCGATACCTTGGAAAAGCGTTCGTCGGTCACCAACTCGGGAACTCCGGCGATACGGCAGAAGGCTTCAAAGAAGTGCTGCTGTCCGGCACCAATGGTCACGTAGCCATCGGCCGAAGGGAAAACCTGGTAGGGTGCAACGCCACGGTGCGCCTGACCCATGCGTGGCGGATTGGTACCGTGCGTGAAGTAGTGCACGGCCTCATAAACCTGGAGCGCCGTTGCGGCTTCGAGCAGCGAGGTCTCGACGTATTGCCCGCGGCCGGTCCGGTGCCGTGCCTGTAGCGCTGCCAGAATGCCGATGGTCAGGTACAGACCGGCGGCGAGATCGCAAATCGGGATCGGCAATCGGTGGGGCGGGCCATCGCGCGATCCGCTGATCGACATCAAGCCGGACATGCCCTGCGCCATCACATCAAACCCACCGCGCTGCGCCATCGGTCCGGTTTGTCCGTAGCCCGAAACCGAGGCCATGATGAGTCGCGGAAATTGCTCTTTCAACTGTTCCCAGCCCAGGCCCAGGCGTCCCATCACGCCTGGACGGAAGCTCTCCACCAGCACATCGGCACCAGCCAGCAGTTCCATCAGGGTGGCCTTGTCATCGGCATTTTTGAGATCGAGTGTGATGCCACGCTTGTTGCGGTTCCACATCATGAAGGAACCGCTTTCGCCTTCAATCAAGGGCGCGACGTTGCGCAGATCCTCGCCCTTGGGTGATTCGATCTTGATCACGTCGGCACCGTGGTCGGCAAGATTCATGGTGCTCAGCGGACCCGCCAACATTTGTGTCAGGTCGATGACGCGTATTCCTTCGAGTGCTCCAGGCATAACTGTGTGTCCTTTGGTGTTGGGTGCTGTGGGTGATGGTGCTTCAGCGGCCTCGAAAAACGGGGGCGCGTTTTTCCATGAAGGCTCGGCGGCCTTCGGCGTGATCTTCACTTTCAATGCAGGTTTGCACACGCGCGGCGCAGCCGGCAATGTCGCGCTGTGGGTCATCGCTGCACACGGTCTCGACCGCATATTTGGCCGCGGCAATGGTCAGGGGGGCGTTGCCGGCGATGATGCCGGCCAGCGACCGTACGCGGGGTGCAAGCTCGTCAGGCGCCAACAGTTCCTCCAGGAAACCGATGCGCAGCATCTCCTCGGCGCCATATCGTTCAGCCGTGAACAACATGCGTTTGGCTTGCGCCGGGCCCACCAGGTCAGTGAGTCGTTTCACGCCGCCGTAGTAGTAACCAATGCCGAGTTTTGCCGCCGGTATGCCGAAACGGGATCCTGTGGCAGCGATGCGCAGGTCACAGGAAATGGCCAGCGCTACGCCGCCACCCAGGCAAAAACCCGAAATCATCGCGATGGTGGGTTTGGGAAAGGCCTGCAATTGGGCCATGGTGCCGCGGGTGACCCGGTCGTATTCGGCGCTGGCCTCAGGCCCGGAGCGGACTTTTTCGAATTGCGAGATGTCGGCGCCGACGCAGAATGCCTTTTCTCCCTGTCCTGTCAGCACGACGCAGCGCACGGCCGGGTCGTTTTCGAAGCGAGTCAAGGCCTCACTCAGCGTCAGCCACATGGACATCGATATGGCGTTGAGTTTGCTCGGGTTGTCCAGTGTCATCCAGGCCACGCCATCAGCGTCGACCTCGACCTGAATTCGATCAGTTGGTGTTTGCGTCATGCCTCGGTACTCCAGGGTTTCTTTGCGTCATTAATCATGTCAAAAGTTCTCTTGGTTGTTTTTTTGTAATCATAATGAATGATACCTATGAGATAGAAATAGAATTTGGTGATTACATAATCAGTTTGCTTAATTGCACAAACACCATGGACTACAGGCAGTTGCGTGCTTTTCTGACCATCGCCGAAACCGGCAACATGACACGAGCCTCGGAGATACTGCATTTGGTCCAGCCGGCGATCTCTCGGCAGTTGCGGATGCTGGAGGACGACATTGGTGTCAAGTTGTTTGAGCGTGAGCGGTATGGCATGGCGTTGACCGAGGCTGGCAAGTCCTTGCTGGGTTATGCACGACGTGCCATGCTGGAGCTGGACCGTGCACGTGCCGAGCTGAGCGGCTCAAGCGCTGAAATCGCCGGCATTGTCACGGTAGGGCTACTGCCCAGCACCTGCGACTTGCTGGCGAGTCAGCTGGTGACCGCAGTGGCCAGAGAATACCCGCGCATTCTGATTCGCATCGTGATGGGCTACGCGGGCGCGATGGAGCAATGGCTCGAAAGTGGCGAAATTGACACGGCAATACTCTATGGTTTTGAGCATGAACCCCGCATTCAAGCCAAGGCGCTGCTCAGCGAACCGTTGTGGCTGATCGGGTCGGCAGCCGCGAGACTGGACAAGAACCAGCCGGTCAAGCTTGAGAGCCTGGCTGGCAAGGCCATGATCCTGCCCAATGGGCCGGGGGGTATCCGGACCATCATTGACCGCATCTGCGCGTTGTCCAACCTGACGCTGCACGTCAGTGCCGAAACCAACTCAATGAGCGTCCAGAAGAGTCTCGTGCTCGGCGGTCACGGCTTCACCATCGGGACCCCCATCGCTTTTGCTAAGGAACTTGGATCTGGACAACTGTCAGGCGCTCCGCTTGGCGAAGTGGGCTTCACGCGAACCATCGGGCTGGCACTGGCGGCCAATCGGCCCGTGCCGCAGCCCGTCCGGCACGTGGTCGAGCTGCTCGAGCGCTGCATGAAGGAGTCCGTGCAACAGGATCGGTGGACGGAGGCGGTGTGGATCGGTGACTGACTCACATGCCTGGTTCGCTGCGCAGCCCTGTCTCGAAACAGATGAAAACCAGGCAAGTGATGGCCAGCATCACCAGCGCCGCTGCCAGTGCCGGTTCGTTGCCCAAGGCCGTCAGGGTGGTGGTGGTGGCACCTGCGGTCATTTGAAGACAGCCGTACAAACCGGCGGCACTGCCGAACAGTCGCGGATTCACGTC
>JBEGLK010000206.1:0-4349 GCA_041183605.1 Pseudomonadota bacterium | reverse complement strand
GGAAAGCCAGCAACAGGCGCCGTCCCGGGAAAGCACCGCGGGCCGCTGCCAGCGTGGCTGCCATTTCCACCGGGTGATGGCCGTAGTCGTCGACCAGCGTGAAACTGCCGCCACCACGGGCTGCGCTGACCGGTAATTCGCCATAACGCTGAAAGCGCCGACCCACCCCCTTGAAGCTGGCCAGCGCGCGCACCACGGCGGCATCATCAATGCCCAACTCGACCGCCACGGCGATCGCCGACAAGGCATTGAGCACGTTGTGGCGACCCGGCAAATTCAGCACAAGCTCCAGGTCGGGCAGCACCAGGCCATTGCGCCGTTGCACCGTGAAGTGCATCTGGCCGTCCACCGCGCGCACATTGACGGCACGCACCTCGGCGCCTTCGTCAAAGCCGTAACTGGTGACAGGACAGGTTACCAGCGGCCGAATCGCCCGCACCGCGGCATCGTCGGTGCACAGGATCGCCGTACCATAAAACGGCATGCGGTGCAGGAAGTCGACGAAGGCTTTTTTCAGCTTCTCGAAATCATGGCCGTAGGTTTCCATGTGATCGGCGTCGATGTTGGTCACCACCGCCATCACCGGCAACAGATTCAGGAACGAGGCATCCGATTCGTCGGCTTCCACCACAATGTAATCACCCTGCCCGAGCCGCGCGTTGGCACCGGCACTGTTGAGGCGACCACCGATGACAAAGGTCGGGTCCAGTCCGGCCTCGGCCAGCACGCTGGCGACCAGGCTGGTGGTGGTGGTTTTTCCGTGGGTGCCTGCAATTGCAATGCCCTTTTTCAGGCGCATCAATTCGGCCAGCATAAGGGCGCGCGGCACCACCGGAACATGCCGCTCACGCGCCGCGATCACCTCCGGGTTGTCGCCATGGACCGCAGTGGAGATGACCACCGCATCAGCACCGCTCACATTGCTGGCGGCGTGGCCGACGCAGGTGCGGATGCCGAGTGCCTGCAGTCGCTGCAGCGTGGCGCTGTCGGACTGGTCCGAGCCGGAGATGGTGTAACCCAGATTGAACAGCACCTCGGCAATGCCGGACATACCGACACCGCCGATCCCGACAAAGTGAATGTGCTGGATGGCGTGTTTCATTGACAAAACTCCTCACAGGCCGCCACGATCTCTTGTGTGGCTTCCAGTTTTTGCATCTTTTTGGCCGCCAGCGCTTTGTCCAAAAGTATTTGACGATCCATGTGTTGCAGCAGCTCAGCCAGGCTGGCTGGCGTCAGTTGCGCCTGCGGCATCAACCAGCCCCCACCCTGATCCACGAGAAAGCGCGCGTTGCTGGTCTGGTGGTCGTCGACGGCAGACGGGAAAGGCACAAACACCGCGGCAGCGCCGACAGCGGCAATTTCGGTCACGGTGCTGGCACCGGCGCGGCAAATCACCAGGTCGGCATCGGCAAAGGCCTGCGCGGTGTCGTCGATGAAGGGCGTCAGCTGCGCCTGCACGCCAGCGGCGGCATAACCGGCACGCAGGGCGTCGATTTGTTTGGCGCCGCTTTGGTGTGTCACCAGCGGACGGCTGGCTTCAGGCAGCAAGGCCAGCGCCTGCGGCACGATCTCATTGAGCGCGCGTGCACCCAGGCTGCCACCCACGATCAGCAGCTTCAAGGGTCCGACGCGCCCGGCAAAACGCTGCGCCGGGTCAGGCTGGTTCAAAAAGGCAGACCGCAGCGGATTTCCCGTCCATGAGGCACCCTTGAGCACCTTGGGAAACGCTGTAAAGACCCGGTCGGCCACGCCGGCGAGCACCTTGTTGGCCAGCCCGGCTACCGAATTCTGCTCATGCAACAGCAGCGGCTTGCCCAGCAAGACACTCATCATGCCGCCCGGAAACGTGATGTAGCCGCCCAGGCCCAGCACCACGTCGGGCTTGACGCGGCGCAACACCTGAATGCTCTGCCAGAAGGCCTTGAGCAGGCGCAGTGGCAGCAGTGCCACGGTCGCGAGTCCCTTGCCACGCACACCACCAAAGTTGATCGACTCAAAAGCAAAACCTTGCGGTGGCACCAGCTGGCTTTCCATGCTGGCCTGCCCGTTGGAGCCGGTACCACCGAACCAGTGCACGCGCCAGCCTTTGGCACGCAGGGCATGGGCCACGGCAAGGCCCGGAAAAATGTGGCCGCCAGTGCCGCCGGCCATGATCAATGCAACCCCCACGCTTGTCACTTCGTGTACTGCGCTGCCCCCCAAGGGGGCCATGCCTTGTTTGGGGCGGCCCGGCGCTGCGGCAGCTGCACACTTGCCGTTGTCGCTCATACGCGGCCTCCTTGCATCAGGGTGCGATTCTCTTGATCGATGCGCAGCACCACCGCAATCGCGGCCAGGTTGATCAGAATGGCAGAACCGCCGTAACTCATGAGTGGCAAGGTCAAGCCCTTCGTTGGCAGGGCGCCCAGATTCACCCCCATGTTGATGAAGGCCTGGAATCCCATCCAGATCGCCACACCCTGGGCTACCAGGCCGGCAAACACCCGCTCCAACGCAATCGCTTGGCGTCCGATGTACATCATGCGGCGCACCATCCAGAAAAACAGGAAGATCACAGTGACCACACCGATCAGGCCGAATTCTTCACCAATCACGGCCAGCAGGAAGTCGGTATGGGCCTCGGGCAGCCAGTTGAGTTTTTCCACACTGCCACCCAGACCCACGCCGAAAACCTCACCCCGGCCGATGGCGATCAGCGCATGGGTCAGCTGGTAACCCTTGGCCAGCGCATTTTGTTCGCTCCACGGATTGAGGTAGGCAAAAATGCGCTCACGGCGCCATTCACTGGCGGCAATCATCAAACCAAAGGCCACCACCAGGACAGCGGCAATCAAAAAGAACATGCGGGCATTGACACCACCGAGAAACAGGATGCCCATGGCAATCACGGCAATCACCATAAAAGCGCCCATGTCAGGCTCAGCCAGCAATAACACGCCTACCACCGCCACGGCAGCACCCATTGGCAACACAGCTCGGAAAAACCGCTCCTTGACTTCCATCTTGCGAACCATGTAATCGGCCGCGTACAGCAGCACGGTGAACTTGGCCAGCTCCGACGGTTGAAAGCTCAGGGGGCCCAGACCGATCCAGCGCCGTGCGCCATACACCACCTTGCCGACATGCGGCACCAGCACCAGCGCCAGCAGCCCCAGCGAAATCACAAACAACGGACGGGCATATTTTTCCCAGGTTGATATTGGTACCTGGTACGCCAGCAGGGCAAACACAAACGCCATCACCAACCACATGGCATGGCGCACCAGGAAATAGGTGTGCGTGTATTTGGCAAAACGCGGGTTTTCCGGCATGGCGATCGATGCCGAATACACCATCACCAGGCCCCACAACAGCAGCGCCACCGTGACCCACACCAGCGGCTGGTCGAAGCCCTGGGCGCGCGAAGGCCGCAAGGTGGTGGACGACAGGCTTGAGCCACCCAGGCGCACCGGCAACACATCGCTGGCCGGTGCCCGTGCCGCACGCAGGCTCGCCAGCCAGCCGAACAGGCCGTTGAGACGTGCCGCGACTGCGCTCACAGGCCTCCCTCCAGCATGACACCAGCTTCGAGCGCCTGGTTTTCCACGGCCTGCACAAAGACCCGGGCTCGGTGTTCGTAGTTGTCGAACATGTCAAAGCTGGCGCAAGCCGGTGACATCAGAACCGCATCGCCAGCGTGCGCCTGCGCAGTGGCCTGCGCTACCGCGTCAGCCATGGTATCGGCATCAAATAGCGGCACTTCTGCAGTGACCAGCGCCGTGCGAAGCAGAGGTGCGTCACGCCCGATCAGCACCACGGCACGGCAAAAACGGTGCACCGGATCAGCGAGAGGGCTGAAGTCTTGCCCCTTGCCCTCGCCACCCAGAATCACCACCACCCGACGGTCCGCACCCAAGCCTTGCAGCGCGGCCACGGTGGCACCGACGTTGGTGCCTTTGCTGTCGTCAAAAAACTCGACACCGTGGATGATGCCCACGGGCTGCACCCGGTGTGGCTCGCCCTGGTAGTCGCGCAGACCGTACAGCATCGGGCCCAGTGCACAACCGGCAGCACTGGCCAGCGCCAATGCAGACAATGCATTGATGGCGTTGTGGCGCCCACGGATACGCAGCGCATCGGCGGGCATCAGGCGCTGGAAAAACAACTCGGGCACTTCACCCTTGCGCGGCTTGATGGTTTCATCAGCCTCGAGTGCGCGCACCAGCCAGGCCATGCCGTTGACGGTCTCGATGCCGAAATCGCCGGGGCGCTGCGGCATGTCGCCACCAAAAGTCACGTAGTCACGCACCCTGGGTTTCTGCAGTTTGACCTTCACCGGTGCTGTATTTTTTGCCCCCACGCTGGCC
>JBEGLK010000205.1:0-4668 GCA_041183605.1 Pseudomonadota bacterium | reverse complement strand
CGCGCAACACGCGCGAGGGCGCAACGCCTAGATCGGTGACGGATTTTGGATTATGTTGCGGTAAGACCCGCCCCCGGGCTGATCGTTGTCGCTGAGGCAGACTAAACCAGGTCGTTGTCGCCGTCCATAGGCAACAGCTGCAGGCGGTTGTTCAGGCTGGCCCGGGTTTCACGCCGCTCAAGCAGCTTGGCCTGGGCCGCTTCGGGCAGATCGGTGAACTGGATCACACCACGGGTGATCAGCACGTCGATCAAATCTTCCAGCACGCGCACCAGGCTGGTGTCGGTCTGGCTCAGGGCAGTGACTTTGTCGGGCCTCAGGGCGGTGACTTTGTCAGGCTGATTCATGGCTTGGGCTCCGCTGCGGGGGTTGACGCCGGCTCAGGCGAGGCCGACAGGCGCAGCACCAGCTGCAAACGGTCACGCACACCGAGTTTTTCAAAGATGGCGCCCAGATGGGCCTTGACGGTGCGCTCGGAAATAAGCATCTTGGCAGCCACTTCCCTGTTGGAGCGACCGGCAGAGACGGCTCTTGCCACCTCGACTTCACGCGCCGACAAAAGCGTCCAGGCGTTGGCTTCAGCAGCCGGTGCCGGGTCAGCTTGCGTTGCCTGTGCCTTACTGACCGCCTGTTGGGCGGCCAAGGCGGCGTTGGTGGAGCTCACCAAGCGCCGCAACAGGTCCGGACCCACCCAGAGGCCACCGTGCTCAATCACGAGCGCCACCTCTTGCAGCAAGGCAGGAACACCGTAGGCATGGGTGTAACCGCGGGCACCATCGTTGAGCGCAAGCATGCCCTCGTTGGGTTCGGGCACACCCGAGAGCACGACCACACGAGCGTCAGGTTTGGCCTGCAGAATTTGACGCAACGCCTGCTGCCAGTCTGCATCGGAGTTGCTCAGCCAGACCAGACAACTTGCGGCGGGCAACTCGGCCACACGCGCCAGCAAGGCGTCGGCGTCCAGCGGCTGGATGTCTGCAAAAGCCTCATGCAGACGCTCAGGCAAGACCGAGGCCTTTGTGGATAGAAAGAAGTGTTGCGTACTCATCGTTCGGTCATCGCGTTCGCTTTGGCACGCAACACAGGTTTGAGCAGATAGGACAACACCGTCTTTTTACCGGTCATGATGTCCACCTGAGCCACCATGCCCGGAATGATGGGCAGGTTCGGCCCCAAACTTGGTTTGAGGGTGCGTACGCGGACATGATAGAACGCGTTGCCTTTTTCATCAAGCACCGAGTCGGCACCAATCAGGAATACTTCGGCCTCCAGGCCGCCATAAATGGAAAAGTCATAGGCGCTGAACTTGACCATGGCCGATTGGCCAGGCCGCAAAAAGCCGATGTCCTTGGGCGTGATCTGTACTTCCAGAATCAGCGTGTCATCCAGCGGCACCACTTCAACCACTTCCTTGCCGGGCTGGACCACTGCGCCGATGGTGTTGACCAACAAGCGTTTGACGGTGCCGCGCACCGGTGACTTGATTTCAGCGTGTTTGACCTTGTCCTGCAACGCCACGCCACCCTGCGACAAACTGGCGAGCTTGCTCATGGTGTCGGAGAGCTCGGCGCTCATCTGGTTGCGGCTGGTGAGCTGGACCTCGTTGATCTTGGTGTTGGCCTCCTGAATGGCGGACTGCACCCGCGCAATTTGGGCGGTGGCCTGATCGCGGTCACCCCGAATACGGGCCAACTGCTGGTCAAGTCGCATCATTTCGACCTCGGACACCGCGCCGGTGGCCACCATGGGTCGGGTGGCATTGATTTCCTTGGTCATCAACTCCAGGCTTCGTTCGGCCTGGGCTTGCCGTGCCCGCACCTCATTGAGCTCCTGCTGACGCTGCGCCAGCTGGCTTTGGTAAATGGCCGTCTGGGCACTGATTTCGGCCCGGCGCGATTCGTACAAACGGCGCTCCTGCTCGACCACGTCTGGCGCATCCTTCACCAGATCCTTGGGTGGATTGAACGCCGTGCCGCGCGTGAGCGCTTCCAGGCGCAGTGCTTTGGCCTGCAGGGCCGACTGACTGACCTGGCTTTCCATCAGGTTGGAGACAAACCGCGTCGAATCCACGCGCAACAGCAGCTGCCCGGCTTCCACGACCTGGCCCTCTTTCACCAGCAGTTCCTCAACCACGCCGCCGTCCACACTCTGGATGACCTGCACTTGACTGGTGGGCACCACCCGCGCCTCCCCGCGTGTGACTTCATCGATATGGGCAAAGGCGGCCCAGAGCAGCATGATCAACAAGGCACCAGCGGCCAGACGTAACAATTTTCGGGCACGCAGGGGTTCTTGTTGCAGGCGCGCCCAATCGGCGTCGCCTGCCCAGTCGAGGTCTTCTTTTTCTTCTGTCGGCGTGAGACGTTTGACCAGAGGGCCAAAGGTAAGCTCGCTGGCCTTGGCAGCGCGCTTGATCACGTCACCGGTATTCTCAAAGGCTTTTTTACTGAACCAAGCCATCATGCAGCCTTTCCGATACGGCCCTGGCGCAGCGCCGTGACCACTTGTTCCTTGGGACCGTCAGCCATGATGCGGCCACCGTCCATGACGATGATGCGCTCAGCCAGGTCGAGCAGCGACGTTCGGTGGCTGATCAGGATGACCGTTTTGTCTCTTGAAAACTCGGTCAGGCGGCGCTTGATGTCGTCCTCGCTGGAAAAGTCCATGGACGAAGTGGGCTCGTCAAGCAGCATGATAGGCGGATCGTTGATGACAGCACGGGCAATCGCCACACCCTGGCGTTGTCCGCCCGACAAGGATTCGCCACGCTCACCCACCAGCATGTCAAAACCCTTGGGGTGCTGATTAACCAGGCTCAGAATGCCGCCAATTTCTGCCGCCTTGACAATGGCCGCATCGTCCGCCAGCGGTGCACCCAAGGTGATGTTTTCGCGCAGGCTGCCATAAAACAGCATGACGTCTTGTTGGACGTAGCCAATCTGGCGCCGCAACTCGGCGGGATCAAGCTGCCGCAAGTCAATGCCATCGATCAGCACCGCACCTTCAGAAGGCTGATACAAACCCAAAATGAGTTTTTCGAGGGTGGTTTTTCCAGAACCGATACGCCCCAGAATGGCCACCTTTTCGCCCGGCTTGATGCGGAACGACAGGTTGCGCAACGAGGGCGCACTTTGGCCCGGGTAGGTGAAACTGACATCCCGGAATTCGATTTCACCTTTGAGCCGACCACGGCTGATAAAGTTGGTGTCAGCGGGGCGCTCGACCTCACGCGCCATCATTTCGTTGAGCGAGGTCAACGCGGTGGCGGCGGTGTGGTACTGCACCAAGAGGCCGGCCACCTGCCCGACCGGCGCCATGGCACGCGACGCCAGCATGGTGCAGGCAATCAGGCCACCCATGGTGAGGCCGCGCTCGGCAATCAGGTAAACACCAATGATGACGATGGCCAGATTGATGAACTGCTGGACAAAGGCCGAAGTGTTGCTGGCCGTGCTGGAGAGCAAGCGCAACTGCGCGCCCACACGGGCCAGCAGGGCAGCGCTTTTTTCCCACTTGCGCTGGATCGGCGCCTCGGCGGCGAGCGCCTTGATGGTCTCAAAACCCACCAGACCTTCGATCAGGGTGGCATTGCGTTGCGCACCGGCGCGGTAAGTGGTTTCGGCCAGCTCGTGCATGCGCGCCTGCACCACCATGGCATAAAACACCATGATGGCTGCGCCAATCACAAGTGGAATCAGCATGACCCATGAGATCCAGCCGATCACCACCATGAAGATCAAGGCAAAGGGCAGGTCAATGAAGGCCACCACCGTGGCTGAACCAATGAAGTCGCGCACCGACTCGAAAGCGCGCAGGTTGGATGCAAACGAACCCGCCGAGACCGGCCGCTGTTCCATGCGCATGCCAAGCACCCGCTCCATGATGAAGGCTGACAGCTTGACGTCGGCCCGGCTGCTGGCCAGGTCGACAAAACGGCCGCGCATGGTGCGCAACACCAGGTCACTGAGCAGCATGATCAGCAGCCCCAAAGCCAGCACCCACAAGGTCTCAAAGGCCTGGTTGGGCACCACCCGGTCATACACGTTCATGGTGAACAGCGGCATACCCAGCGCAAACAGGTTGGCCAACAGCGCGGCCAACAACACGTCCCGGTAGAGCGGCCGACTTTCGGCTATCACCCCCCAAAACCAGTGTTCATGGCGGCCGGCGCGCACTTGTGGTGTGCGGGCGTCATAACGCTGGGTGGGGCGCGCATAAATGGCTGTACCGATGTAGCTATCCTCAAGGGTGGCCAAGGGGACGGTCACGGTGGCTTCGTTGAGTTCCGGGTAGATCACCTGAGCCTGGTCACGCGTCTCGTTGAAACCGGTGATCACACAAGCGCGGCCGTCCTGCAGCAGCACGATTGCCGGCAACAGCGCTTCATTGAGGCGGGCCAGCGGCGTCTTGACCAGCTGGCTGCTCAGGTGCGCGCGCAAGGCAGCGCGTGCAAACAGACTGGGGGTCAGGCGGGCGTGTTCTGCCGGCAAACCCGCCATCAGGGCGTCACGCGTGGCTGCCTCCCCATGGGTACGCGCCACAATTTGCAGGCAAACCAGCAATTCGTCCACAGCCGGCTGAATGGCAGCTGGAACGCCTGAAACTTCCGGATTCGGCATGAGTATTCCCGTGGGTTGTTGACTGTTATTTTTTTGTCAGTGTATCAAA
>JBEGLK010000204.1:0-4363 GCA_041183605.1 Pseudomonadota bacterium | reverse complement strand
CGCATCAGTCGACCCCAAGGCGCTGAAGACCCGGCCACCAGCGCGTTATACCGAGGCCACCCTGCTCGGCGCCATGGAAGGTGCCGGCAAAACCGTCGAAGACGACGAACTGCGCGAGGCCATGCAGGAAAAAGGCCTGGGCACACCCGCCACCCGTTCCAGCATCATCGAAGGCCTGATCTCCGAGGCCTACATGCTGCGCGAAGGACGCGAGCTCATCCCGACAGCCAAGGCTTTCCAGTTGATGACACTGCTGCGCGGCCTAGACGTGCAGGAACTCACCAAGGCCGAACTCACCGGCGAGTGGGAGTTCAAGCTGGCGCAAATGGAACACGGCAAGCTCAAGCGCGAGACCTTCATGGCCGAGATTGCCGCCATGACCGAACGCATGGTCCGAAAAGCAAAGGAATACGACCGTGACACGGTGCCCGGTGACTACGCCACCTTGCACACGCCCTGCCCCAACTGCGGTGGCATCGTGAAGGAAAACTACCGACGCTACGCCTGCACCGGCGCGGATGGCAAAAGCGACGGCTGCGGCTTTTCGTTTGGCAAGACACCGGCGGGCCGCACCTTCGAGCTGGCCGAGGTCGAGCAGTTTTTGCGTGACCGCAAGATCGGCCCCTTGAGCGGCTTCCGCTCCAAGGCGGGCTGGCCGTTCACCGCCGAGATGGTCATCAAGTTCGACGAAGAAACCAAGAACTACAAGCTGGAGTTTGACTTTGGCGACGACAAGGCCGGTGAAGAGTCCGGCGAACTCATCGACTTCTCTGCGCAGACCAGCCTCGGTGCCTGCCCCAAATGCGGCGCTGGCGTGTTTGAGCACGGCAAAAACTATGTCTGTGAAAAATCGGTGCCCACCGACGCCCAGGCCACGCCAAGCTGCGACTTCAAGACCGGCCAGATCATCCTGCAGCAACCCATCGAGCGCGAGCAAATGGTCAAGCTGCTCAGCACCGGCAAGACCGACATGCTCGACAAGTTTGTCTCGATGCGCACCCGACGCGCCTTCAAGGCCATGCTGGCCTGGGACGCCGAAGCCGGCAAGGTGAACTTTGAATTTGCCCCGAGCAAATTCCCGCCGCGCAAAACCGCTGCAACGCCGTTAACCCGGGCTGCCGTGGCGGCCAAAAAAGGGGCGACGGCCAAAACCGCAGCCAAAAAGGCGGTGAAAGCACCGGCCAAAAAAGTGGCCAAGGCAGCCACCGCCAAAACGCCGCGCAAAGCGCCCGCTGCAGGCAGCGCCGGTTCAACACCCAGCGCCACACTGGCCGCGGTGATTGGTGCCGAGCCGGTAGCACGCGCCCAGGTCATCAAGAAGTTGTGGGACTACATCAAGGCCAACAACTTGCAGGACGCTGCCAACAAACGCGCCATCAATGCCGACGGCAAGTTGCTGGCGGTGTTTGGCAAGCCGCAGGTGACGATGTTTGAGCTCGCCGGGATCGTGGGCAAGCACCTGGCGTAAAACGACCGGCCTGTCAGCGATCCAGCCAGAGGCAAATCGGTTGCCACTGTTCCAGATCGCGCGCCACACGCTCGGGGGCCAGGTCAAACAAGGAGAGGCCGCGAGCCGCCAACTGCACATAGTTTTGCGTGTCGCGCACATAACCCAACACCGGCAGGCCGGTGGTCTCGACAAACTTGTGTAATTGCTCGGCGGCACGGGTGCGTTCGTCGACCCGCATGCCGACGATGCCGATGTCGATCTTGGCGGCGCGGGCGCTGTCCGCCAGCTCGTTCAAAAAATCCTGCGTGGCAAAGATGTCAAACACGCTGGGCTGCAAGGGCACCACCACCTTGTGTGCGCGCTTGAGAATTTCCTTGAGACGCTTGCCGTGCAGGCCGGCTGGGGTGTCCAGCACCAAGTGTGTGGTCCCCTTGGGCGGTTTGGCAATCTGGTCCTCTCCGATTTCCCAGCTGCTGATGGGCGGCGTATTGCCCGGGCGCAAGGACAACCAGAGCCGGCTCGACTGCTGGCGGTCGGCGTCGCCGAGCATCACACGGTGGTTCTGGCCGGCAAAATAACCGGCAATCTGGGTCGACAGGGTGGACTTGCCCACGCCGCCCTTGGGGTTGGCAACAACAACAACTGGCATGGATCAAACCTCCTGCAATGTGACAAACGAATGTTAACGGCAACTGATGTCGACCTTCGCGTCACACCCATTCGGGGTAAAGTGCAGCCATGCCCACCTTCACCCTCACCGACACCCAGCAGCAGGCGCTGTTACAGGCCGCACGCCAGGCCCAAGGCAAGGCCTACGCGCCCTATTCCAATTACCCAGTTGGTGCCGCCGTGCTCGACGAACATGGCCACATTCATGCGGGTTGCAACGTCGAAAACGCCGCCTACCCCGAGGGCCTGTGTGCCGAAGCGGCCGCCCTGGCCGCCATGGTGCTGGCCGGCGGCAGGCAGGCCCGCGCGGTGCTGGTGGTGGGCAGCGGTGGCAACGGCAACTGGATCACACCTTGCGGCGGCTGCCGTCAGAAGTTGCGCGAATTTGGCGCGCCTGATCTGATCATCCAGAGCGCCAACGCGGAAACGCTGGGGCCGCGCCACACCCTGAGCCAGTTGCTGCCCGAGAGTTTTGGCCCAGGCCACATCAAGGCCAGATAAAACACTTGCCGTCACACTCCATGAACACCATCGACAGCATTCACCAGCGCGCACCCGGCCTGCAACCGCGTATCGCCGTGGTACTGGGCTCGGGCTGGGGTGGCTTGACCGATCACCTCACCAACGCCATCCAGATTCCGTACAGCGAACTGGCCGGTTTTCCGCGTGCCGGTGTGGCCGGCCACAGCGGCAGCCTCTGGCTCGGGCACTTGGGCCCGCAAGCCGTGGCAGTCATGAGTGGGCGCCAACATGGCTACGAGACCGGCGCCGTCGATGGCATGGCCGTGCCGCTGCAGGTGCTCAAAGACCTCGGTTGCCACACGCTGGTGCAGACCAACGCGGCGGGCAGTCTGCGTGCCGACATGCCGCCGCAAAGCCTGATGCTGCTGAACGACCACCTCAACCTGCCGCAACGCTCGCCATTGGTCGGCAGCAGCGGTTCAGCGCGCTTTGTCAACATGGTCGATGCCTACGACCCGGCGCTGCGTGCACACGCACATCGTGTGGCGCAGGCGCAAGGCACGACCCTGTTTGAAGGTGTTTACGCCTGGGCATTCGGCCCGCAGTTTGAAACCCCGGCCGAGATCCGCATGTTGCGCGCCCTGGGTGCCGATGCGGTCGGCATGAGCACCGTGCCCGAAACCATTCTGGCAAGGCACCAGGGTCTGCGCGTGCTGGCGCTGTCCTTCATCACCAACCTTGGCGCCGGGCTGTCATCAGAAGACCTGAGCCATGCCCACACCCTGCAGCAAGCGCAACTCGGCAGCGCAAACGCCAGCCGCTTGCTGGCTGATATCGTTGCCACCCTCGACCCACCATCATGACTTCATCCAGTTCCGCTTCCGGCAACGCCCGCCTGGCCCTGGCCTGCCTCGACCTCACCAGCCTGAACACCGCTGACACCGAGTCCGATATCACCACCCTGTGCCAGCGCGCGCAAAGCCCGTTCGGTCCGGTGGCTGCGGTCTGCGTCTGGCCACGCTTGGCAGCGTTTGCCCGCACGCAATTGCCAGCAACAATTGCCGTGGCGGCCGTGGCCAACTTTCCGCACGGCCATGCCGACATTGACGCGGCGGTGCGTGACACGAATGAGATCGTGCAAGCCGGGGCGCAGGAAGTTGATGTGGTGCTGCCCTACCGCAGCCTGATGGCTGGCGACGAACAGGCAGTAGCAGCGTTGCTGACGGCGGTGCGCCGCGCCTGCCCGGGGCTGTTGCTCAAGGTGATTCTGGAGACCGGCGAGCTCAAGACGCCCGAACTGATTGGCTGCGCCTGTCAGATCAGTCTGGATGCTGGCGCCGATTTTCTGAAAACCAGCACCGGCAAAACCCCGGTCAGCGCCACGCCGGACGCGGCCCGCATCATGCTCGGCGCCATTGCCGCCAGCCCGGCCGCACGCACCCGTGTAGGCTTCAAGGCATCCGGCGGCATTCGCACCGTGGCCGAGGCGGCCATCTACCTGGATCTGGTGCGGGAACTGCTCGGTGCAGACGCGCTGAAGCCGCATCGTTTTCGCATCGGCGCCAGCAGCCTGCTGGGTGACATCGAGGCGGTGTTGGCGGGCCCAGCCCAAGCCAGTACCACCTCGCGCGGCGCTTACTGAACACGTCCCATGCTGGCCCAGGAAGTCATCCGCATCAAACGCGACGGCCACACGCTTGAGCGCACCCAGATCGACGCCTTTGTGCGCGGCCTGGTCGACGGCTCCTGGAGCGAAGGCCAGGCCGCCGCGCTGACCATGGC
>JBEGLK010000203.1:0-4423 GCA_041183605.1 Pseudomonadota bacterium | reverse complement strand
GTCACAAGGCCGTCAAGAGGTGCGCCCGTGTTGGTCCATGTACGGGTCGTCTACCACGGGTGCCACCAAGCCAGAGTCGGCGCGCAACACACCTGCAGCCCCTGACATCAACGCGCCTGTGCTCCCTATGGCGCCCAGTTTGTTGGACCTGGCTCGGGGTGCTTTTGGCAACAAGCCAGCGCCTGTGCCTTTGATCTCGCCATAGGCAGCCCATGTTTGGCATTCGGCACAGCAAACCTCAATCCCGCGACCGGGTGAGCGACACGCCTGCGCTGGTGCGAACGCTGGGGGGCAACGGCGAGAGCGCCGTGTCGCAACGCGATGCCGCGCACGCTAGACAAGCTTGGGAACTGGTGGGCACTTACCGAGTGGCCCAACAGCTCATCGAGCGCGTCGAAGACATGGCCTACGTGCCCTTTGCCGGCTGCTTGAACGCCAAGCTGGCACTGTCATCGCACCTGTCCGTGTCGGTGGCGGTGATTCAGGCTGCCAAAGCCAGCAAAGCTGCGGACGATGCGGCGCCTGCCAAAGTGGGGGCTAAACGCGGACCCAAAGCCAAGTCGGCCAAGGCCGCCAAAAAGGGCAAGGGTGAGGATGCCGACTTCGACATGAGCGACATCGAGGATGATCTGGTCGGCGAAACTGAAGCCACCGAAGTAGCCGAGACGTCCACTGAGAAAGTCAAGCCGCTGCGCATGAAAATCAGCAAGGCCAAAGAACGTGCCTTGATGAAAGAGTTCGGTCTGGATGAGACAGTTCTCTCTGAAGAAGACCTGGCCAAGCGCCGCCTGCGCCTCAAGGCACTGATCAAGCTCGGCAAAACCCGTGGTTACCTGACCCACGGCGAAATTTCTGACCACCTGCCCGACAAGCTGGTCGACGCCGAGACACTCGAAGTTGTGATCTCGATGCTCAACGACATGGGGGTGGCAGTCTACGAACACACACCCGATGCCGAAACCCTGCTGCTGAACCAGAACGGGCCCACCGCGGCCACCGAGGAAGAAGCCGAGGAAGAAGCCGAAGCCGCCCTGAGCACGGTGGACAGCGAATTTGGCCGCACCACCGACCCGGTACGCATGTACATGCGTGAGATGGGTACGGTCGAGCTGCTGACGCGTGAGGGCGAGATCGAGATTGCCAAGCGCATTGAGGGCGGCCTGATGGCCATGATGGAGGCCATCTCGGCCTCACCCGCCAGTATTGTTGAAATCCTGCAACTCGGCGAAGACATTCGCACCGACAAGGTGGTGATCACCACCATCGTCGACGGCTTCACCAACCCCAACGAAGCCGATGACTATGTGGCCGAAGAAGACTTCGACGAATTTGATGCCGATGATGACGACGACGGCAATGGCGGCTCCAAGGCACTGACCAAGAAGCTCGAGGAGCTGAAAAAAGAGGCGATGAGCCGCTTTGACCGCTTGCGTGAATACCATGAGAAGGTATTGAAAATCTACGACAAGGAAGGTTACGGCACGCCCAATTACCTGAAGACGCAACGACTGCTGTCGGACGAGTTGATGTCGATCCGCTTTACCGCCAAAACCATCGAGAAGCTCTGTGACATGGTGCGCAGCCAGGTGGATGAAGTCCGCAAGAAGGAACGTGAGTTGCGCCGCATCATTGTCGACAAATGCGGCTACCCACAGGAGCAATTTATTGCCGAGTTCAGCGGTCGCGACAAGCACCACAACAAGGTGGCCAGCCATTTGCTGGACCTGAAATGGATTGAAAAACATGCGGCTGCCGGCAAACCCTGGAGCGCGGTGATGGGCCGCAACATTCCTCCGGTGCAGGAATTGCAACAGCGCCTGATGGACCTGCAGACCCAGGTGGTGGTGCCACTGGACCAACTCAAGGACATCAACAAACGCATGAACGAGGGCGAATACGCCTCGCGCGCAGCCAAAAAGGAAATGATCGAGGCCAACCTGCGCCTGGTCATCTCCATTGCCAAGAAGTACACCAACCGTGGCCTGCAGTTCCTCGACCTGATCCAGGAAGGCAACATCGGCCTGATGAAAGCGGTCGACAAGTTCGAATACCGACGCGGCTACAAGTTTTCGACCTACGCCACCTGGTGGATTCGCCAGGCCATCACCCGCTCGATCGCCGACCAGGCCCGCACCATCCGGATTCCGGTGCACATGATCGAAACCATCAACAAGATGAACCGCATCAGCCGCCAGCACTTGCAGGAGTTTGGTTTCGAGCCCGATGCATCGGTTCTGGCCGAGCGCATGGAGATTCCCGAGGACAAGATCCGCAAGATCATGAAGATCGCCAAGGAACCGATCTCCATGGAAACTCCGATTGGTGACGATGACGACAGCCACTTGGGTGACTTCATCGAGGACGGTGCCAACACCGCCCCGATGGAAGCCGCCATGCAGGCCGGCCTGCGCGACGTGGTGAAGGACATTCTCGACAGCCTGACCCCGCGCGAAGCCAAGGTACTGCGCATGCGTTTTGGTATCGAGATGACCAACGACCACACGCTGGAAGAAGTCGGCAAGCAGTTTGACGTGACACGTGAACGTATTCGCCAGATCGAGGCCAAGGCGCTGCGCAAACTCAAACACCCGAGCCGTTCCGACAAGCTGCGCAGCTTCACCGACAACCTGTAAGCTGCACGCTGGCCGTCACAGGAACGCGCCATGCACGAGATGTCACTGGCCGAGGGAGTGCTGCAACTCATCGAGGACGCGGCACGCCGGGACCGTTTCAACAGGGTCAGCACCGTCTGGCTTGAAATTGGCCGGCTATCGGCGGTGGAGCCCGAAGCCCTGGCCTTTTGTTTCGATGCGGTGACGCGCGGCACGGTGGCCGACGGCGCCAGGCTCGAGATCATTACCCTGCCCGGCCAGGGCTGGTGCAAGGCGTGTAGCCAGACCGTTCCGATCACAGAGGTCTTTGACCCTTGCCCAGTTTGTGGCACCTGTCCAGTCGTAGTGACTGCGGGCACCGAAATGCGGGTCAAGGAACTTGAGGTAAGCTGAGTACCCAAGTGGTTCAAATGAATCAAAACAAGGAGGCCGGCGATGTGTGTGACTTGTGGTTGCGGTGAAGGCGAGGTCAGTATCGAAGGTGTAGCAAAGCACCATGAGCATGGCCAGGTCCACCATCATTCCCATGATCACGAACACAGCCACCACGGTATGTCCGGACATTCCCATGCCCCGGACGTCACACCTGGCCGCAAGGTGCAGATCGAGCAGGACATCTTGGCCAAAAACAATGCCTATGCTCAGGCCAACCGTCGGCATCTGGCCGAACGCGGTGTATTTGCGCTGAACATGGTGTCGAGTCCAGGTTCGGGCAAGACCACGCTGCTGTGCAAAACCATTGCCCTGCTCGACCCGCAAGCCATCGCCGTGATCGAAGGTGATCAGCAAACCAGCCAGGATGCCGAGCGCATTCGCGCCACCGGTGCGCGGGCGGTCCAGATCAATACCGGCAAAGGATGCCACCTGGACGCCCACATGGTGGGCCACGCCATGGATCAGCTCAAGCTGACCAAGGCCTCGCTGCTGATGATCGAAAACGTCGGCAATCTGGTGTGCCCGGCCGCGTTCGATCTGGGCGAGGCGCACAAGGTGGTGGTCTTGTCGGTCACCGAGGGCGAAGATAAACCCATCAAGTACCCGGACATGTTTCGCGCCGCCAGCCTAATGCTGCTCAACAAGGTCGACCTGCTGCCGCATCTGAGCTACGACGTGGATGCGGCCATCGCTTATGCGCGCCGGGTCAATCCGGCCATCAAAGTGATACAGATCTCTGCCACCACTGGCGCGGGCATGGATGAATGGCTGGCATTTTTGCGCGAAGGCATGACCCAGGCGCAGGCTGTTTGACGGGCTGGCCCCTTGCTGACTCAACACATTCGCGTCAGCGGCATCGTCCAAGGGGTCGGTTTCAGGCCTTTTGTCTGGCGCCTGGCACAACAGCTCGGACTCACAGGCTGGGTGCGCAACGATGCCCAGGGGGTCGAGATCCTGGCGCAGGGTGAGCCGACCCGCTTGGCCGAACTGTTGCAACACCTGCACACGGACGCACCGCCCCTGGCACGGGTGGACAAGGTCCAGGCGCAGGACATGGTGGCCGAGGTCTTCACCACCTTCAGCATTCTCCCGAGCCAGTCTGGCCAAGCCAGCACGGCCATTGGCCCCGATGTGGCGGTCTGTGCCGATTGCCTGGACGAGTTATTTGACCCGTCAAGTCGGCGCTGGCGCCACGCCTTCATCACCTGCACCCATTGCGGTCCGCGTTTTACTGTCACGCGCGCCCTGCCCTACGACCGGCCACAAACCAGCATGGCCGGGTTCCCGATGTGCCCGGCCTGCAGTTCAGAATACACCACCCCCGCAGACCGACGTTTTCATGCCGAGACCATTTGTTGCCCGCAATGCGGGCCGCG
>JBEGLK010000202.1:0-4430 GCA_041183605.1 Pseudomonadota bacterium | reverse complement strand
GCGCATGGCAATGACAGCATGCTGACCGTGGTGATCTTGCCGCGACTGGACCGGGCGACCAAATCCAGCGCCTGGTTTGTCGCACTCGAAGCCGGCGTCACGCTGGAAGTGAGCCCGGTGGAGCGCGCCGCCTTGCCGCAGTGGATCGCCCAGCGGCTGGCGGCGCAGGGCCAGCGTGTGGTGACGGGTGTGGAAGGTCAGCGCACCTTGCAGTTTTTTGCCGACCGGGTCGAAGGCAACCTGCTGGCTGCACACCAGGAAATCCAGAAGCTGGCTTTGCTGTACCCGGCAGGTGAACTGGGTTTTGAGCAGATCGAGAGCGCGGTGCTCAATGTCGCCCGTTTTGATGTCTTCAAGCTCAGTGAGGCAGTGTTGGCCGGCCAGCAGGGGCGGGTGCAGCGCATGCTTGATGGCTTGCAGGCCGAAGGTGAGGCCGAGGTGCTGGTGCACTACACCCTGGCAGAGGACATTCGCGCCTTGAAACGTGTCAAGGACGCCATCAGCCGCGGCAGTCCGCTGCCCATGGCGCTGCGCGAGCAAAGGGTGTGGGGCAACAAGGAGCGCCTGTTCGAACGGGTGCTGCCGCGCCTGAGTGCCGACAGGCTGACCGAACTCCTGCACGACGCCCACCTTGTGGATGGTGTGGTCAAGGGACTCAAGCGGCCTGACTGGCCGACCGAGCCCTGGCAGGCATTACAGTTGCTGGCACTGCGCCTGTGTCGTGCCTGCGCGGTTCAAAAGCAGGTGCTGTCGACTTGATAACATTCGCCACCGGTGCATCAGCAAGTTGGCAACGTCTGTGTGTCATGATGCGTCTTGAACATGAACCCTTTTCGGGCCATTTGTCTTATTTTTAAAGGATTGAACATGAAGAAATTTTTGACAATTTTGAGTGTGGGTCTGTCAATGGCTTTTGGCGCAGCCTATGCGGCTGACGCTGCAGCTCCCGCCAAGGCAGCCAGTGCGGCCAAACCGGCAACAGCTGCCGCGCCCGCGACACCTGCCACCCCAGCAGCACCTGCCGCTGATGCAAAAACCGCCCAGCAGGGCAAGATGGCGACCTGCAACAAGGAAGCAGGTGACAAACAGCTCAAGGGCGACGAACGCAAGGCTTTCATGAAGAATTGCCTGAGCGCCAAACCTGCCGCGGCACCCGAGGCCAGCGCCAAGACAACGCAGCAAAACAAGATGGCGACCTGCAACAAGGAAGCTGGCGACAAGCAGCTCAAGGGTGACGAACGCAAAGCCTTCATGAAGACCTGCCTGAGCAACAAAGGCTGAGTCAATATCTCAAACAAGCAAAAAAAACCCCGCCGGTGATGCTGTGCGGGGTTTCTTTTGGCATGATGCACGCCTATGCCAACCCGACCCAAGCTGAATCCTTCCATTTCCTGCGTCATCCCTGCGTACAACGAAGCACGCAGCCTGGGTTCGCTGGTGCCCGAGGTCCTCGGTACGCTGCAAGCCTTGAGCTCTCAGGTCGAGGTGATTGTGGTCGACGACGGAAGCCGCGATGACACCGCGGCGGTGATGCACACCCTGTGTGAGTCTTATCCGCAGGTGATTTACCTCAAGCTGTCGCGCAACTTTGGCAAGGAGCCGGCACTGACCGCGGGCATTGATGCCGCGCAGGGCGATGTGGTGATCCTGATGGATGGTGATGGCCAGCACCCGGTGTCTTTGTTGCCCGACATGTTGGCCAAGTGGCGTGATGGCTCGGACGTGGTTTACGCCGTGCGTCGCACCCGGGATGATCAATCGGGTTTGCAAATCACCTTGACTTCCTGGTTCTATAAATTGGTCAACCTTGGCAACCGGGTCAAGATCCCGCCGAATGCCGGCGATTTCAGGCTCATGGATCGCCAGGTGGTGGAGGCCCTGAAACGTCTGACGGAGCGCAACCGCTTCATGAAGGGCCTCTACGCCTGGGTTGGTTTCAACAGCACAGCCATCGATTACGAGCCCCTGCCACGCACTGATGGCAAAAGCAACTTCGGTCTGCGTGGCTCGTTGTCGCTGGCGTTCACAGGCATTCTGGCGTTTTCCATCGCGCCTTTGCGTGCGCTTACCCTCACGGGATTGATGTTGTCCATGATTGCGCTGGGTTATGGCCTGTGGGTGGTGGGGGAATACTTCATCACCGGCATTGCAGTCCCTGGCTACGCCACCATTGTGGTCGGCATGATGTTCTTCAGCGGGATCCAGCTGTTGTCGATTGGTATTCTGGCCGAATATGTGGGCCGCATTTACGAAGAGGTCAAGCAGCGGCCCAACTACCTGGTGAGCCAGCGCCTGGGCCAAGGTTTGCCGTTGCAGTGGCCGGGCCAGCCGACGGCGTGAGCGCTTCCACCTTCTGGTTTTTGGCTGTAGGCGGCGCTGCGGCTGCGACACACATGGGCATTTTTGCGCTGGCCCAGGCCCACATGTGGCCCGAACTGGCCAACGCCCTGGGTTTTGTCATTGCCTTCATGGTCAGCTTCGCGGGTCACCGGTTGTTGAGTTTCAAGGATGCCGGCACCACCGTGGCCACCAGCCTGCTGCGTTTTGGTCTGACGGCGCTGGCAGGTTTTGCCAGCAATGAACTCGTCTTTGTGCTGTTGCTGCGCGGGCTGGCCTTGCCGTCCCTGCTGGCGCTGTTTTTAGCGCTGCTTTTTGCAGCCGGGCAAACCTTTGTGCTGAGCCGCTTCTGGGCTTTTCGCCGTTAGGTCATCCACCCCGCCGGAGCGGTGCAGATCCCAACCGGCACCCTGGTAGTACAGTTTCCAGCCCGGCAGGTTGACCGTGATCTGGTTGCCGCTGCGACCGACATACCAATGGCCCGGGGTTTGTGCCACTAGCGCCAGCACCTCCATGGGCTGCAACAGTTGCGCCGCGTGGGCATCAAAATCGGCACCCTCAAACAGCTCGCGCTGCCAACCATCACCCGCCTGTTTTCGCAGATTGGGCCAGTCGCCCAGCACCACCATGGGCTTGACGGTTTGGGTATAAAGCGGCAGGTCGTAGGGATAGGCGTCTGATACGTACACGGTGTCCGATGGATCGGCAGCACAGGCCAGCACCTGCGCCAGGTCCTGGGTGCGCGCGGTACGGGTGACCTCACCCACATTCAACACAATGGCCAAGGCGATGCTCAAGTTGACCCCCACCAGAGCCGCGAAACCCTTGCCGGCCCACGGGCGCCGCGCCATCACACGTTCCCAGCCCAGGGCGGCCAGCAGCGCCAACGGTGGCACCACGGGCAGGATGTAGCCGACCAGTTTGGAGTTGGGAACCGAGAAAAACAGCAGGATGGACAGCACCCAGGACCAGCACAGTTTCCACCAGGGCGTGGCCATGACCACATCGCGGGTCAGTGTCATGGTGGTGACCCGTCGCATCTGGTTCAGTGCAAAAAACGCCCAGGGAAATAACAGTACGCCGAGCGCCAGCAGGTAAAACCACCACGGCTGCGGGTTGTTGTAGACGGTTGCTGTGTAACGATTGAACTGCTGACCGATGAACATGTAATTGAAAAAGTCAGGGTAGCTTTGTTGCGCCAGCACAAACCAGGGCAGGGCGATGAGCGCAAACAAGGCCAGACCGCTGAGCCAAGGCAGATGCCATATCTTTTTGAATTGGCGCGTCCAGATCAGCCAGAAAAAAATCACCAGACCCGGCAGGACCAGGCCGATCAGTCCCTTGGTCAGCATGCCCAGCGCACAGGTCACAAAACCCAGCCGGGCCAAGTTGGCATCGGGCTTGTCGCCGGCCATGAAAGAAAAGGCGAAACTCCAGATGGCCAAACCAATCCAGGTCGCGACCAGCATGTCATGGTTGACGTACTGCCCCCCCACCAGAAAACACAGGCTGCTGCCCAGCATGATGGCGGCCCGGCGCGCGATGCGTTCGGTTGTTGTGCTGCGTGTCGCCAGATACAGCGCCGTCAGCATCAGCGCGGCGTGTAACGCGGGCACCAGGCGCATCGTCAGTGCGCTGACACCCAAAACACCCATGCTGATCGCTTCCAGCCAATACAGGAAAGGTGGCTTGTGAAAAAACGGGATCCCGTTCAAGCGCGGGGTCAGCCAATCGCCACTGACCAGCATCCATCGGCCCACTTCACCATAACGGCCCTCATCGGGGACAGCAATCGGGCGCAGCGAGGCCAGAACCAGCAGCGTCAGCCACAGGACAAGGAGGGTCAGCCAGGATTTTTGTTGTTCGGACAGCTTTTTAATCACGCGCGGATTCTAGCGGTGGGGTTGGCCGCGCAGCCCCGTGCCACTTGAACCCCGGCCAAGAGCAGGGCCTGTGCAAAGTCGGGACTGGCCAGGTAGGCAAATTCCTGCGCGCGGGCAAGTCCTATGGCATCGTCGGGCTCGGCCGCCTGGGCCGGGTGGCACATCAAAATGGCACCCGGGGGCGCCTGCGCCAACCATTCTGTCATCAGG
>JBEGLK010000201.1:0-4433 GCA_041183605.1 Pseudomonadota bacterium | reverse complement strand
AACACCAAGTCCGCCGATACGGGCACTGACCTGAAACCTGAAGAAAGCCCCCCTGCTGTACCCGAAGATGACCCGATGAAGGCGCTGCAGGAATCACTCAAAGAGAAGCCAGGCAAGACCCAATAACATCCGGGCGAAAAAATACCCTGAGCGCACAGTCCGTGCAATCAGGGTATCTGTTTGAAGTCTGACTGTGTGAAAGATCAGATCTTGACTGAGGTCATGTAGCTGTCATAACGGAACTCGGAAAAACGCAGCCACAAGAGTTGGTCACGCTGGAAGGCACGCATGTCCTGGTGAATCTTCTTGAACTCGGGTGACTTGGCTTCGTTCTCGGCAAAAACTTCCATGGCAGCTTTGAAACCAGCGTCCATCACATCCTTCGAGAAAGACTTGAGCTGCGTCTTCGCGGCCACCAGTTTTTTCAAGGCAATCGGGTTGAAGGCATCGTATTTGGCCGTCATGTCACGCGCGGCAACGGCAGTGGCTACATCGACCATGGCCTGGTACTCGGGCGACAGCGCGGCATAGGCCTTGGTATTGATAAAGAATTCAAGTTCCGCGCCACCTTCCCACCAGCCAGGGTAGTAGTAGAAAGGCGCCACCTTGTTGAAACCCAGCTTCTGGTCGTCGTAGGGACCCACAAACTCGGTGGCATCCAGCGTGCCTTTTTCAAGCGCCTGGTAGACATCGCCGGCGGGCATATTCTGCGACACCACCCCCAACTTTTGCATGGCCTCGCCAAGCAAACCACCACCCATGCGCATTTTCAGACCTTTCAGGTCTTTCACTGTCTTGATTTCCTTGCGGTACCAGCCACCCATCTGGGTACCGGTATTGCCTGCGCTACGGCTCTTGATGTTGTACTTGGCGTAGAACTCGTCCATCAGCTTGCGGCCGTTGCCATGTTCCATCCAGGCGTCCATCTGGCGCGCCGTCAGGCCGAAGGGTACCGCGCAACCAAAAGCAAAAATGGGATCCTTGCCGGTAAAGTAATAGGGCGCTGTCTGGGCCATCTCGACCGTGCCGTTCTGGATGCCATCCACCACACCAAACGCCGGCATCAGTTCACCTGCTGCATGCACAGAGACTTCAAATTTGCCACCAGAAAGTGCCTTGATGGTCTTGGCAAACATTTCGGCGCTGCCAAAAATCGTATCCAGCGACTTGGGAAAACTCGAAGCCAGACGCCAGCGCACATTGACGCCCTGCGCGTACACGGCCGGTGCCGCACCTGCGGCCAAAATGCCGGCAATACCTGCGTTTTTGATAATCGAACGACGATCCATTGATTTACTCCTGGAGTTGTAAATTGAATGCCCGACCCGCAAAAGGGACTGGCAATGACGCTTAAGTGTCACCTGATATTCTAAGAAGTGAGGCACCCGCAAAAGCGTGGGTTTACCCTCATAGCTGCAGGACAAGTTCAAGTAGCTTGCGCTGGCGCAAAACGCGCACGAATAGCCGCCTCAATCCCGGTCGCATCCAGGCCCTCCATGGCCAATAACTTGACCGGGTCGCCATGCTCGATGAAAACGTCACGCAAACCCAGTTGCAACACAGGCCGGGTGATGCCAGCGGCAGCCAGGGCTTCGAGCACGGCACTTCCCGCGCCACCCATCACGGCCCCCTCCTCCAGCGTGACCAGTGCCTCGTGGCTGGCGGCCACCTGCAGCAACAAATCAACATCGAGCGGCTTGGCCCAGCGCATGTTGACCACGGTGGCGTCAAGGGACTGGGCGGCCTGCAGTGCGGGGTACAGCAATGTGCCAAAAGCCAGGATGGCCACACGCTGTCCGGTGCGCCGGATTTCACCCTTGCCAAAGGGCAAGGCATCAAGCGTGCAGGTCACCGCCACGCCTGCACCCGAACCGCGCGGATAACGCACCGCGACCGGGGTGTTCTGGGCATAAGCCGTGCTGAGCAGCTGCCGACACTCGTTTTCGTCTGCGGGGCAGGCCACGCTGAGGTTTGGAATACAGCGCAGGTAGGCAATGTCGTAAGCGCCGGCATGGGTGGCGCCATCTGCACCGACCAGGCCGGCGCGGTCCAGCGCAAACACCACCGGCAGGTTCTGAATGGCGACGTCGTGGATCAACTGGTCATAAGCGCGCTGCAGAAAGGTGGAATAAATCGCCACCACCGGTTTCAGGCCTTCGCAGGCCAGGCCGGCAGCAAAGGTCACCGCATGTTGCTCGGCGATGCCGACATCAAAATAACGATGCGGGAAACGCTGCTCGAACGCCACCATGCCCGAGCCCTCGCGCATGGCTGGCGTGATGCCCACCAGCCTGTCATCGGCGGCCGCCATGTCGCACAACCAGTCACCAAAAACCTGGGTAAAAGTGGGTTTGCTGAGTGCGGCCGATTTTTGCAAGCCCACCGCCGGATCAAACTTGCCCGGACCATGGTAGGCCACCGGATCGACCTCGGCGAGCTTGTAGCCCTGGCCTTTTTTGGTGACCACATGCAAAAACTGCGGCCCCTTGAGGTGCTTGATGTTTTCCAGCACAGACACCAGCGTCTGCACGTCGTGCCCGTCAATCGGACCGACATAATTAAAGCCGAATTTCTCAAACAGCGTGACCCGGCTCACCATGCCTTTGGCCGACTCCTCGAAGCGGCGCGCCAGTTCCAGCAAGGGAGGAGCGCCGCGCAACACGTTTTTGCTGGCGCTCTTGGCAGCGGCATAAAACTGGCCACTGAGCAGTTTGGCGAGGTAGCGGTTCAAGGCTCCCACCGGCGGGCTGATCGACATGTCGTTGTCGTTCAAGATCACCAGCAGGTTGCAGTCAGAGACACCGGCGTTGTTCATGGCTTCAAAGGCCATGCCACCGGTCAAGGCACCATCACCAATCACGGCAATCGCGTGCCGGTCTTCACCCTTGAGTCGGGAGGCCATGGCCATGCCCAGGGCGGCCGAGATCGAGGTGCTGGAGTGCGCCGTGCCAAAAGCATCAAATTCGCTTTCAGCGCGCTGAGGGAATCCGCTCAAGCCCCCCAACTGGCGCAGCGTGTCCATGCGCTCACGCCGTCCGGTCAGGATTTTGTGCGGATAAGTCTGGTGCCCGACGTCCCACACCACCCGGTCATAGGGGGTGTTAAACACATAGTGCAGCGCCACCGTGAGTTCGACCGTTCCCAGATTGGAGCTCAGGTGACCACCGGTCTTGGACACACTTTCCAATAAAAAGGCCCGCAACTCGGTGGCGAGGTCGCCTAACTGTTCACGTTGCAGTTGCCGCAAGTCTGCCGGCGCCTGAATGGACTGCAACAGAGGGTAATGGTTGTTCATCAACATAAGCTCAAATTTTGACAAGTTGCAGGCATTCAGCTTGAACGATGCACCAGTAGTCTGGCCAGACCCTGCAGCGCGCGTGTATCGGACAAACCACTGGAAGCCAGCGCGGTCAACGCCTGATCGTAGAGGTCCTGCGCGTAGCGTCGGGCGGATTCCAGCCCCATCAACGACACATAAGTCGGTTTATCCTGAGCTTCATCCTTGCCCGCCGTTTTACCCAACGTGGCAGAGTCCGCTGTGACATCCAGAATATCGTCAACCACCTGAAACGCCAGCCCAATAGCCGAGCCATAAGCCTGAAGTGCATTCACAACCTGCCCCGGGGTATCACCACACGCAGCGCCCATCAACACACTGGCCTGCAACAAGGCACCCGTTTTGAGTTGATGCATTTCTCGCAACTGGCTCTCGGTCAATGCACGCCCAACGCTGGCAAGATCAATCGCCTGGCCACCCGCCATGCCAGCACAGCCCGCCGCGCGGGCCAGCAGGCGGCAAAGCGTGGCTTGGCGCTTGGCCGACATGGACACATCATCTGGCGTCAACAATTCAAAAGCCAAGGCCTGTAATGCGTCACCAGCCAGCAAGGCGCTGGCAGAACCAAACTGCACATGCACGGTGGGCTTGCCACGACGCAACACGTCGTTGTCCATACAGGGCATGTCGTCGTGAACCAATGAATAGGCATGGATCAACTCAACCGCACAAGAGGCACGCAAGGCCAGTTCCTGATCTGCTGCATCGGCAGCCGTGACCAATGCGGAGCCCTGACTGACAGCGTCGAATGCAGCCAGCACCAGCAGGGGTCGCAAGCGCTTGCCGCCATCCAGCACGGCATATCGCATGGCGACCATCAACTCAGCCGGTGCAGCGTGCCCCAACCCCGCAGACGCGTCTACCCTGACCCATTGGTCAAGCGCCTGTTCGACCCGCTGCAGGTGCTGCGTGCACCAATGATTCAAGTCAAAGTTAGCGCTCATGCTGTTTCATTGGTCCAAGTCTTGAGCGTGCCTTGATCCAGCACCTTGATTTGATCCTCAACAGCGGCGAGGCGATCACGACAAAACTGCAACAGTTCAGCACCACGCTGGTATTGCGTCAGCAATTGCTCCAAGGGCATATCACCTGATTC
>JBEGLK010000200.1:0-5000 GCA_041183605.1 Pseudomonadota bacterium | reverse complement strand
CGGTCAGTGGTGGCGCCATGGGGGCCGAAGCCGGCACCATCGCGGTCATGGTGGGTGCCGGTGAAGCGCAGTATGCGCGCATCGAACCGGTCCTGAAAACCATCAGCCCCAACATCTTTCATGCCGGGGAGGTGGGTGCCGGTCAGGTCATCAAGTTGGTCAACAACCTGATCTCGGGCGTGCAACGTTTGCTGACTTTTGAAGGCATTGCACTGGCTGCGAAGAACGGCATCGACCCGGCCCGGGCCTGCGTGGCGGGCGGTGGCAAAAATGCCTTCATGGAAAAGTTCATGGCACCCCAGATCATCAAGGGCAAACTTGACGTCGGTTTTACGCTCGGCCTGATGCACAAGGACATGAATTTGGCCTGCCAATTGGGCAGTGAGACCGGCGTGCCGCTGTTTTTCGGCAATGTGGCGCGTGAGCTTTACCAGTTGTGCATCAGCGAGAAGGGGGCCAATGCCGAGGTTCATACCTCGGCGCTGGTGATGGATCGCATGGCGGGCACCCACGTGGTTCCCGTGGCACCCACCTGAAACCCGCTGGCCTCAAGGGTAGCGGGCCACAGCTTCCTTGAGGCGTTGCGGGTCCACTGCGATCGAGACGCCGGCGCGTTCCAGCTGCAGCTTCATGTAGGCGCGTGAATCCTGCTCGCCAAAACCGCGTGCCATGGCTTCGGTCATTTCTTCCAGTGTCATGTTGGCCAACCGCATCGGCACACCCAGTTCCTTGGCCATGGTGGTGGCCAGGGTCACGTCCTTGTGCGCCAGCTTCATGGCAAAGGCGGCGGGTTCGTATTTGCCGGGCATGAACTGGTTGACCAGCATGTTCATCGGTGAACCGCGTCCCACCAGGCCGAGCCGGATGGCTTCCCACAGGTCCAGCGGGTCCATGCCGGCCTTGGTGGCCATCGAGAACACCTCGGCCATCGAGCCCAGGAACATGTAGCCCAGCAGGTTGTGCGACAGCTTGGCGATCGTGCCCGAGCCGATGGCTCCGACATGGCTGGGCTGGTTGCCGATGGTGCGCAGCAACGGCAGATGCTTCTCGAAAACGGCCTTGTCACCACCAATCCACAAGGCCAGCTGGCCCGACGCAGCACCGGCCGGCCCGCCGCTGATGGGTGCGTCGAGCATGACAGCGCCGCGCTCCTCAAAAGCCGCATGGATGCGACGTGCCAGAGCGAGCGAGCTGGTCGACAGCTCAAACAGCACCAGACCGCGGCGCATGTGCGCCATCACGCCTTGTGGCCCCAGGATCACCTCTTCAACTTGCACCGGTCCCGGCAGCGAAGTGAACAGGACGTCCACCTGGCCTGCCAGTTCAGCCACGCTGGCAGCACTTTTGGCACCCGCATCGGTCAGTGTCTTGACGGCGTCGCGGTTGAGGTCAAAGACGCAGAGGTCGACGCCAGACTTTTGCAGATTGAGGGCCATGCCCTGGCCCATGCGGCCGAGTCCGATGAATCCGATTTTCATGAGGCGCTCCTGTGAAGGTTTTAGTTGGTCGTGCGTTCCAGGTCGGCAAACACCTGCTTGGCCACCTTGAAGGCGCCCAGGCCGGCGGGCATGCCGACGTAGACGGCCACCTGCAGCAGGCACTCGCGAATTTCGGCCTTGGTCAGGCCGTTGGTGATGGCACCGCGGATGTGGCCGGCCAGTTCTTCGGGGCGGTTGAGCGCGGCCAGCATGCCGATGTTGAGGATGCTGCGGCTGCGGCGGTCGAGGTCGGGACGGCCCCAGACGGCGCCCCAGCAATATTCGGTGACCAGCTCCTGCATTGGCATGCTGAAGTCGTCGGCGTTTTGCATCGCCTGGTCAATGGCCTTGTCACCGGCCACGGCGCGGCGGATGGCCATGCCCTTGTCAAAAAGTTCCTTGTTCATTCTGTCTCCTTGGCCCGAGGGGCGTTCGTTATGAAAAATTGATTGACTGCACGCATGGCGAAAAGTCGTGCTTATTCATCGCTGTAGACACCGGCATCCAGCAAGCGTTTGGATCCCATGTCGGCGCCCTGACGCCGGATAAAAGGGCCGGTGGTCATGCCACCGTCCACCGGCAACATGACTCCGGTCACAAAACTCGCCGCGTCCGACATCAGCATGAGTGCTGCGCTGGCCACTTCCTCGGGCCTGGCGAGGCGGCCCAGCGGGGTGCGGTCTTCCACCACCTGGGTCACAAAGCGGGGCGGCAGACCACGTTTGACCATCGGGGTGTCGACCGGGCTGGGTGCCACGCCATTGACGCGAATGCCGTGGCGGCCCCATTCGATCGCGAGGTTTTTCACCATGCCGTCCACCGCGTGTTTGCTGGCGGTGTAATGGGTGCGTCCGGGTTGCCCACCCAGACTGTCCACCGATCCGATCAGGATGAGGCTGCCACTGCGCCTCTCCAGCATGCCGTGCACAAAGGCCTGGCAGGTGGACAACACGCCGCCGACGTTGACGGCAAAAATATTGTTCCAATCTTCGAGCAGCAGGTCTTCGGCCTTGCCGGCGGCGGCAATACCCGCGCTGGCGATCAGGCCCCAGGCCGGCCCGAGTTCCTGTGCCACCCGTTTCGCCGCCGCCATCAGCGTACTGGCGTCACGCACATCGACCACGGCACCCATCACCTTGCTGCCGGCCTGGCCGGCGGCCTTGACCTGCGCGACGGCCGCAGCCACGCCCTCGGCATGCATGTCGAGCACGGCCACATGGGCACCATCACGTGCCAGCGCCAAGGCACTGGCCAGGCCAATGCCGGAGGCAGCGCCGGTCACGACCACCACGCGGTCTTTCAGTCCGAAGTTCAGCATTTGGGTTCCTCGTTGTTGCACCAGTGCACCACTTCTTCGAGCGGGGCGCGCGCGGTGCGAAATTGATTGGCCGGGTGCTGACTGTCCTCCCGGCCAAAGGAAATGCCGCAAACAATGCGGCGCGTGTCAGGAATCGCCAGGTGGCGACGCAGGATGTCGGGCCAACTGGCAATGGCGGCCTGCGCAATGGTGGCCACACCCGCGGCGGTGGCGGCGAGCATGAAATTGCTCACCCAGGCGCCGCAGTCCATCACGCCGTGGGTTCCCAGCGCGGCCTCGCTGGTGACGACGGCGAGATGAGGCGCGCCAAAGCAGCGAAAGTTTTCCAGCCCTTGCCGCGTTGAGGCGGCTCTGTCACCGGCTTCCACCCCCACGGCGCGGTACAGTGCCCAGCCACATTCACGCCGGCGGTGCTGGTATTCGCCCAGGTAGGCTTGCGGCCAGTCCAGTTCGGGTGCGGGTTTGGCACCCGATTGCGCGCGCTGCGTCAGGTCGGTGACCAGCTCAGCGAGTGGTGCGCCGCTCACGATGTGAACCTGCCAGGGTTGGGCGTTGCACCACGACGCGGTGCGCTGCGCGGCTTGCAGCATGCGCACGATCAGGTCGCGCGGCAAGGCCTGCTTTTCAAAGGCACGGCAACTGTGCCTTTGCTGCAGCAGCGCGTCCAGGGTGTCGAGGGTGACGGCCGGCTGCATGGTTCAGTGCCCCTGGCTCAGGCGCCAAAAATTTCGGCTTGCACCTGGTACAACCGGTCGCTGCGGTTGCGCTGGCCCCAGGTGAGCGGGCTGGTGCGCAGGCCACCGAGCGCCACCGAGGTGGAACTGGCTTCCAGCACCACGGTGCGGTGGGCCACGCGCCATTCACCGTTGCGGCGCTCGAAGCGGTCCACATAACGGCCCCAGCCCTCGCGGCACATCTGGTCTTTGGGGCCCAGGGTTTTGCGTTCCTCGTCTGTCGGTGGTCGCAGGCGCCGGCTGACAAACGAGGTTTCGACCAGCGCGAGGTCGGGTCCGGCAAATTCGATCAGGCAGTTGCCCAGGAAGTGCATCGAGTTGTCGACACCGGCGAAACGCTGGTCAAGCCATTCGATGAGTCCGTCGATTGGCCCCTTGTAGTCGCCGTGTTCGTCGTGTGCATCAGGATGGTAGGCGGCGCGCACCTGATCCCAGTCGCCGCGATCCACCCCGCGCGCATAACGGCACATCGAATCGCGGATCTCGTCCTTGTCCAGCAGGCGCTGCAGCGCCTGCATTTGTTGCTCGGTTGACATGAGGAAGCTACTTTCTTTGAATGGATGGGTTGACAGAACTCAAAGCGCCTTGATCAACTCAGGCACAGCGGCAAACAAGTCAGCCTCCAGCCCATAGTCGGCCACACTGAAGATCGGCGCTTCCGGATCCTTGTTGATCGCCACGATCACCTTGGAATCCTTCATGCCCGCCAAATGCTGGATCGCACCACTGATACCCGCGGCAATGTAGAGCTGCGGCGCCACGATCTTGCCGGTCTGACCCACCTGCCAGTCGTTGGGCGCATAACCCGCATCCACCGCCGCACGGCTGGCACCCAGGGCCGCACCGAGCTTGTCCGCCAGCGGTGTGAGCACTTCCATGAACTTCTCGTTGGAGCCCAGGGCACGGCCACCGGCCACAATGATCTTGGCTGCTGTCAACTCAGGACGGTCGTTCTTGGCGATTTCGGAGCCCAGGAAAGCCACACTGCTGGAGGCCGCCTGCGCCGCCACGCTCTGCACCGCCGCACTGCCACCCGTGGCCGCAGCTGCATCAAAATTGGTGACCGCATCCGCGGACTGCACCGTGGCAATGGCGTTGCCGGCATAGATGGGGCGCTCGAAAGTGTCGGGACTCACCACCTTGGTGATGTCGGAGATCTGGGCCACATCGAGCTTGGCTGCCACACGCGGGGCAATGTTCTTGCCTGAGGCCGTGGCCGGAAACAGGATATGGCTGTAGCCTGAGGCGATGCCCAGCACCTGGGTCGTGACGTTTTCGGCCAGGCCGTGCTCCAAGCCGGCGCCATCGATGTGGATGACTTGGGTCACACCGGCGATTTGGGCGGCTGCAGCAGCTGCGCTGCCTGCGTTCTGGCCAGCCACCAGCACATGGACTTCAGCACCGCACTGGGCGGCAGCGGTCACGGTGTTGAGGGTGGCAGCTTTGATGCTTGTGTTGTCGTGTTCAGCA
>JBEGLK010000199.1:0-4812 GCA_041183605.1 Pseudomonadota bacterium | reverse complement strand
GTGCACGTGCTGGTGGTGCATCTGGGCTTGATCAAGGCCAGTCGTTCACGCCAGGTGGCACAGTTGCAGCGTTTTATCGCGCGTGAAGTGCCGGCCGCTGCCCCCTTGTTGGTCGCTGGCGACTTCAACGATTGGGGCAAAAGTGTGCAATTGGCCATGGCGCAAGCAGATTTGCATACCTGGGATGTGGCCACGCCAACTTTTCCCTCACGTCTGCCTTTGGCTCAACTGGATTACGTCTTTGCCCGTGGACTCAAGCCCTTGGGCTTGACCGTGCCGCGCGGGCGCATCTGGTGGCGCATGTCCGATCATTTGCCCGTGCCGCGCGGGCGCATCTGGTGGCGCATGTCCGATCATTTGCCCTTGATCGCCGAATTTGCCTTGCCTGCGGTCTGATTCGCAACATGTTGGCACCCGGTCATCAGGTCGATTTGTTGCAGGGGGCGCAGGAATTTTTTCCGGCGCTGATACAGGCGATCGATCGCAGCGTGAAGGAAGTGCGCCTGGAAACCTATATTTTCAATGTGACGGCGTCCGGTGCGCTGGTGGCGCAGGCGCTGGAGCAGGCAGCAACGCGCGGCGTCAAGGTGTTTGTTGTGATGGATGGTGCCGGCACCGATCGGCTGAGCCCCGAATGGGTTGACCGTTTTTCAGCCGCCGGTGTGGCATGGCGCATCTTTTCCCCCTTGGGACGCATGGGACTGCTGATTCCAAGCCGCTGGCGGCGCCTTCACCGCAAGTTGTGTGTGGTTGATGGCCGCGTCGCGTTTTGTGGCGGCATCAACGTGCTGGACGATTTTCATGATCCCAATCACGGCGCGTTGAGCGCACCGCGATTTGATTTTGCGGTTCGTGTCACCGGACCCCTGGTGGAATCGGCGCATGCCGCCTTGGTGCAGTTCTGGTGGCGCCTGCAAGCCACGCGAACCGTGCGCCAGGGCGATTTGTCGACCGCCTGGCAAGCCCTGCAACAGGCGCACAGGTCCGATCCGGACCGTCTCGACAACACCAATGAAAATTCACTGGCAGGTGCGCCGGCGCTGACCCGCGCCGCCCTGATTTTGCGCGACAACCTGCGCCACCGCACCCGCATTGAGCGCGCCTATCGGCAGGCGATCGGCGAGGCGCAGCACGACATCATCATTTCCAATGCCTACTTTTTGCCAGGCCGCAAAATTCGCAAAGGTCTGGTGCATGCTGCGCAGCGCGGGGTGCGGGTACGCCTGTTGTTGCAAGGACGTTATGAATACTTCATGCAGTACCACGCGGCACGCATGGTCTATGGCAAATTGCTGGCTGCTGGCGTCGAGATCTCCGAATACCGGGTAAGTTTTTTGCATGCCAAGGTGGCCGTGATCGATGGTCACTGGGCCACCGTGGGCTCATCCAATCTGGACCCGTTGAGCCTGCTGCTGGCACGTGAGGCCAACGTGGTGGTTGATGACGCGGTTTTTGCGCAGAATTTGCAGGAGCGGCTGGAACATGCCATGCAGGTGGCCGGCACGCGGGTTGACCCGGCCGAGTACGCGGCGCGCCCATTTGTGCAACGCTTGCTGGACAGGGTGGCTTATCTGGTGATGCGTGTACTATTGTTTGTGAATGGAAAACGCTACTAAATAAATAGCTGCATTTCATTATTTAATATGAGATTGGCTTGAATAACCACGTTGAAAAAAGACTGCTAACATCAAATAATATTCAATTACTGTCAACAAATTCCATGAATTCAGCTTCTGCCGACGAAGGCACACCGGTCTCAGTCAAAATCCGTGAGCGCGTCAAGGCCGCACGCAAGCGGTTTCACGCCAATGACAACATCGCTGACTTCATTGAACCTGGCGAGCTTGAACTGCTGCTCGATGAAGTAGAAGACAAAATGAAGGCGGTTCTCGACAGCCTGGTCATCGACGCCGATCATGACCACAACACCGACAAAACGGCGCGGCGCGTGGCCAAGATGTACCTCAAGGAGGTGTTCCAGGGGCGCTACGTCAGTGCGCCAACCATCACCGAGTTCCCGAATGCCGAGCATCTCAACGAACTGATGATTGTGGGCCCCATCACCGTGCGCAGCGCCTGCAGCCACCATTTCTGTCCGATCATGGGCAAGATATGGATTGGTGTGTTGCCCAACGAACACACCAATGTGATCGGCCTGTCCAAATACGCGCGTCTGGCCGAATGGGTCATGGGCCGCCCCCAGATCCAGGAGGAGGCAGTGGTGCAGCTGGCTGACTTGATTCAGCAAAAAACCCAGCCCGACGGCCTGGCCATCGTCATGGAAGCAAGCCACTTTTGCATGAGCTGGCGCGGTGTCAAGGATGTTGACAGCAAGATGATCAATTCCGTGATGCGTGGCAGCTTCCTGAAAGATCCCAATCTGCGTCGCGAATTCTTGTCCCTGATTCCTCAGAAAGGTTAATCATGTTGGTTCGTTTGTTGTATGCCAGCCGGGCTTTGGACACCAGTCCCGAGGCCATTGAGTCGATCCTGCATCAGTCGCGCGACCACAACCCGTGCACCGGCGTGACGGGTGTCCTGTGTTACGGAGGCGGCATCTTCCTGCAGGCGATCGAGGGCGGTCGGATGGCGATCAGTGAGCTGTATGGCCATATCCAGCGTGACCCTCGTCACAAGGACGTGGTGTTATTGCACTACGAGGAAATCTCCGAGCGACGGTTTGCAGGCTGGACCATGGGTGAGGTCAACATGAATCGCATCAACGCGTCCATTTTGCTCAAATACGCCGAAAAAGCCGAGCTTGACCCGTATTCGGTTTCTGGTCGTGTTTCCCTGGCCTTGCTCGAAGAGCTGATGGCCACGGCTTCAATCATTGGTCGCGCCTGATCCGTGTCTGACCAAGCGCTGGTTGGTTGCGATTTTTCCAGCGCGCCTACGTCCAAAAAGGCCATTGTGTTGGCTTTTGGAAACTTGCGGAACGGCTGTGTTCAGCTCACCAGACTGGAGCGTTTGCCTTCGCTTGCGGCTTTTTCAGATTGGCTCAGGCAAGACGAGAGCTGGGTGGGTGGTTTTGACCTGCCATTCGGCCTGCCAAGGGAACTGGTACAAACGCTGGGCTGGCCGACTGACTGGCGCGCCTGCATGGCGCACTATGCCTCTTTGAGCCGGGATCAGATCCGCCAGACCTTTGCCGCCTTCTGCGATGACCGTCCGGTCGGTGGCAAGTTTGCCCACCGTGCCACCGATGTGCCGGCCGGATCGAGTCCCAGCATGAAATGGGTCAACCCGCCGGTGGCGTTCATGATGCATGCCGGTGTACCCTTGCTGTTGCAAGCCGGCGTGGTGCTTCCGGGCTTGTCCGCAGGCATGCCGCTGGCTGCAAAAGATGCCCGCCAGCCCTTGAAAATTGCATTTGAGGCCTACCCTGGCCTGCTCGCGCGCGAAGCCCTGGGCAAACGCAGTTACAAGGCTGATGATAAAGCGCGCCAGACTCCCGAGCGCTTGATTGCCCGCAAAGATCTGATCAACGCGCTGGAACAGGGCAATACCCGGCTGGGTGTGCGCCTCAAGCTGTCCCATGCGCAACGTGACACGCTGGCTGACGATGCCAGCGGCGACGCGCTGGATGCAACGCTGTGTCTGGTGCAGGCAGCGTGGGCGCAGGCCCGGTATGAAGCGGGTGATGCCATGTACGGCTTGCCTTCCCAGCTTGATCCGCTGGAAGGCTGGATCTTGAGCGCCTGAAGCCTTTTATGTGGCGCCATATCGTTTGTGTATGTTGGTTGCTTCCAGCCTGCGTGCTGGCTGAGGTCTGGACGGGTCATGTGACTTATGTTTCTGATGGTGACACCCTGTGGATCAAGCCCGACGATGGTTCAGCCGCGCGCAAAGTGCGCTTGCTCGGTCTGGACGCGCCTGAAATATGCCAGGCGGGTGGTGTCGCGGCGCGCGACGCGCTGCAGGCGCTGGTGGTCGATCAGCCTGTTCAGGTGCGGGTCAATTTTCAGGACACCTATGGCCGCGACTTGGGGAATCTGCGCGTGTCCGGGCGTGATGTGGGTGCACTGCTGGTAGCGGCCGGTCAGGCATGGTCGAGTCGCTGGCATGGTCGTTCAGGGCCTTATGCTGCACAGGAAGCTGCTGCCCGGGCTGCCGGACTGGGTGTGTTTGCTGATCCCGCGGCCTTGTTGCCGAGCGATTTTCGCCAGCGTCACGGTTCCTGTCAGACGCCGCCGTGAATCGTCAGGTTGACGCGTGAGATGTGCCACATACCGGGCAGGCCGTGTGGCGCCCAATGCGAACCTCGGTAAATTCCATGGCACGGCCATCCAGCATCAACAAGCGGCCGGTCAGTGAGCGGCCGACACCGCTGATCAGCTTGAGCGCTTCGGCAGCCTGCAAGCTGCCGATGATGCCGACCAGTGGCGCAAAGACACCCATGGTGGCACAGCGGGTTTCTTCAAAGGTGGCATCAGGCGGGAAAACACAGGCGTAACAGGGCGACTGCAGATCGCGTGCGTCATAAACACAGATCTGACCGTCAAAACGAATGGCGGCACCCGAGACCAGGGGTTTCTTTTGTCGCACACAGGCCGCATTGATGGCTTGCCGGGTGGCAAAGTTGTCGCAACAGTCCAGTACCACATCTGCCTGCGCCACCAGCTGGTTCAATAATTCGGCATCGGCGCGCTTCTGGACGGCGGTGACTTGAACGCCCGGATTGATCTGCGTTATGGCTGCCTGGATGGACTGTGCTTTGGCGCTGCCGACATGGGCCATGGTGTGGGCGACCTGGCGCTGCAGGTTGGTCAGGTCCACCGTGTCGTGATCGACCACGGTGATGTGACCAAC
>JBEGLK010000198.1:0-7585 GCA_041183605.1 Pseudomonadota bacterium | reverse complement strand
CTGGCGCGCCAGTTGCTGGTCGACCTCAACGCCATGGGTTTGCCCTGCGGCACCGAGGCGCTGGACCCGATCACACCGCAGTACCTGGGCGACCTGATTGCCTGGAGTGCGATTGGCGCACGCACCACCGAGAGCCAGACCCACCGTGAAATGGCCAGTGGCCTGTCAAGCCCGGTGGGCTTCAAGAACGGCACCGATGGCAGTCTGGATGTGGCGCTCAACGCCATGTTGTCCGCCGCCCAGCCGCACACGTTCCTGGGTATCAATGGTGAAGGTCAGGTGGCCCTGACGCAGACCCGTGGCAATGCCCATGGCCATTTGATTTTGCGTGGCGGCAGTCAGCCCAATTACGATTCGGTGGCCATTGCCCAAGCCGAGGCCGAACTTGCCAAAGCCGGGTTGCCAGTGAATATTGTGGTTGACTGTAGCCATGGCAACTCGCGCAAAAACCACGCATTGCAAACCCTGGTGCTCAAGGACGTGGTGGGGCAGATCGTGGAAGGCTGTCGCTCCATCAAAGGCGTGATGCTGGAATCGAACCTGTTCGAGGGCAACCAGAAACTCGGTGACCCAAAAGACTTGCGTTACGGTGTGTCGATCACCGATGCCTGCCTGGGCTGGGATGCCACAGCGAGCGGCTTGAGCGAAGCCGCCACACGGCTACGCTTGCGCGCCTGAATATCCTTTCACCCTGCGGTCATGTCCTTACCGGTAATAGCGGTACTGCCGACAGGCTGCTGGGGCGCTCATGCAACCTGCAAATCTCTTCGCTGAGCGGTCGCGCCTGCCCGGAGCAGCTTGCAACACGACAACGACTCTCCCATGACACGGCATACCAACGCGGTCGAGGTCATCTGGTGCGGGTGCACCAGAGTGGACTGGGCAGCTTCAATGACACCCTGCACGGCAAAGACGCTCTTGGCGAGCGCGACGTCAAGGGTTACGATAGCCATGCTTTCCACACATTGAGGGAGTCGTTTTCATTTCTTGTCCGTAACACCATGGCAGGAGGGACACATGCCAGACATTCCGATGTACCACGACGGGTCACGTCAGCTGCAGGATCGCTTTGCCACGCGCCAGCTTGCCGGCCGGCTGGCGGAGACGCTGGCCAGGAACGCGTTCACCGATGAGGATCGCGCATTTATTGAAGGCCGTCCCTTGTTTTTCCTGTCAACAGCGGACGCGGAGGGCCGACCCGAGTGCTCGTACAAGGGCGGCGTACCAGGATTCGTGCGCGTACTTGACCCCCAGACGCTCGCCTTCCCCAGCTACGACGGCAATGGAATGTTCAAGAGCCTGGGCAATCTGCTCGTCAATCCTTACGTCGGACTGCTGTTTATAGACTTCGAGACGCCCAAGCGCCTGCGCGTAAACGGTCGGGCCAGCGTGCATGAGAGTGACCCGCTGTTATCCGAGTTCGTGGGTGCGCAGTTGATCGTGCGCGTGCGCCCCGAGGCGATCTTCCCGAACTGCCCGCGGTACATTCACAAAATGCAAGTGATAGAGCAGTCAGCGTATGCTCCGCGCGCGGGCCACACGCCCCCAGTGCCTGCGTGGAAGCAACGTCCGGAATTCCGCGAGGTGCTGCCACCAGGCGACCCGGCCGCCGACACGCCCGAACAAGGCTGACACCAACCCGTTAATCAGGCCGCCAGCGCAGCCTCGATGTCCCCCGCCAAGCTGGCCGGGGTATCGGTCGGCGCATAACGCTTGCGAACCGAGCCGTCCTTGCCGACCAGAAACTTGGTGAAATTCCATTTGATCGACTGACTTCCCAACAGGCCGGGCGCTTCTGCCTTCAGCCATTGGTACAGCGGATGGGCACCGCCCCCGTTGACCTCGATCTTGGCCATCATCTGGAAAGTGACGCCATAGTTGAGCTGACAAAACCCGGCGATCTCGCTGTTGCTGCCGGCATCCTGGGCGCCGAACTGGTTGCAAGGGAAACCCAGCACCACCATGCCCTGCGATGCGTAGTCTTGATGCAGCTTTTCCAGGCCGGCAAACTGGGGCGTGAAACCACAGGCGCTGGCGGTGTTGACGATCAACATGACCTTGCCCTGAAAATCCTTCAACGCCATCGGCTTGCCGTCGATGGACAAAGCTTCGAAGTCATACACCGTGGTCATGGCATCAACCGTGGGTTTTGTCGTGTCGGGCGATGACGAGCAAATGCTCAATTTCATCATGGTGGAGCCGCAGGTTGCGTTCATGCCAGCGCCGGATCAGCCACATGAAGCCGGCGATCACCAGGCCAAAGCCGGTGATGGCGGCAAAGGTGGGCAGGCCCAGTCCGGTGGACAGGCTGTACAGGGCGCCCAGCACCAGAATGCACGCCTGCTCGTTGAAATTCTGGACCGCGATGGATCGGCCGGCGCCCATCAGGTTGTGGCCGCGGTGCTGCAGCAGCGCGTTCATGGGCACCACCAAAAAGCCGCCCAGGGCACCCAGCAAAATCAGGAACGGCGCCGCCACCCAGACATTGGTGATGAAGATCAGACCGATGATCAGCAAACCCATGACGATGCCGAGCTTGATCACGCGCGGACCGTCTTCAAGCCGCATGCGCATCGAGGCAATCACAGCACCCACGGCCATGCCAATCGCCACCACCCCTTGCAGGGCCGAGGCCTGGGTGACCGTGTAGTCCAGTGCGGCTGCTGCCCAGGCCAGCACGATAAAACGCAAATTTCCGGCCACGCCCCAGATCAGGGTGGTGGCAGCCAGCGAGATTTGTCCCAGCTTGTCACGCCACAAACGCACATTGCAGGTCCAGAAATCGGGTAACAGCGTCAGCAGCCGATTGGGCATGGGCCGCATCAGCACATCGGTGAGCGGAATGTGGGTGTTGAACCAGGCTGCCAGCAGGTAGACCAGTATCAGCACTGAAATGGCGGCCTCGGCCGGGCTGTCGATACCGGTGCTGATACCCGGAACATCAATGGACAGCAAGTGCGGCGCTACATGGGGTCCCACCAGCTGGCCACCCAGCAGCACCCCCAGAATGATCGAACCAATGGTCAGACCCTCAATCCAGCCATTGGCCTTGACCAGTTGCGAAGCCGGCAGGAGCTCGGTCAGGATGCCATATTTGGCTGGTGAATAAGCCGCTGCCCCCAGTCCGACGATGGCATAGGCCAGCAGTGGATGGGTACCGAACAACATGAAGAGGCAACCTGCCACCTTGATGAAATTGCTGATCAGCATGACCCGGCCTTTGGGCATGGAATCGGCAAAAGCCCCTACAAAAGGTGCCAATACCACGTAAAACAGGGCAAACATGGGCACCAGGGCCGCCTGTTGCCACTGCGGTGCGTGACTGGTTCGCAGCAATTGCACGGCAGCCACAAACAGGGCGTTGTCGGCCAGCGAGCTGAAAAACTGCGCTGCCATGATGGTAAAGAAACCGCGTTTCATTGATATTTTCTGCAACCGCGTCTGGCGGCGTTTTAAAGGGTGACATGTCTCCAAACGGTACCGGGTTATAGCATGCCCTTGTGGTGTCAAAATCGGCCCTACACAATTTCCCCAGACCTTTTATGCCGCGTCCGATCCTGGCCACCATTCACAGTGCCGCACTGCAACACAACCTGGCACGCAACCGGCAGGCTGCCCCTGATGCCAAAGTGTGGGCGGTGGTCAAGGCCAATGCCTATGGCCATGGCATCGAACGTGTGTTCGAGGGATTGCGCAGCGCCGATGGTTTTGCCCTGCTTGACCTCGACGAAGCCCAGCGTGTGCGCAACCTGGGCTGGCGTGGCCCGATCCTGCTGTTGGAGGGTGTGTTCGAGGCGCGCGACCTGGAGCTCTGCTCGCGACTGGATCTTTGGCACACGGTGCATTGTGACGAACAAATCGATATGTTGGCGGCCTGCAAGACCCATGTCGGTCACCGGGTGTTCCTGAAAATGAACTCGGGCATGAACCGGCTGGGTTTTCAACCGGAGTGTTACCGCAGTGCCTGGGCGCGCCTGAATGCCCTGCCGCAAGTCGATGAAATCTCGCTCATGACGCATTTCAGCGACGCCGATGGCGGCCAGGGCATTGGCGCGCAAATGGCCTGTTTCGCGGAAGTGACGCGTGATTTGCCTGGAGAGCGATCCTTGAGCAACAGCGCCGCCAGCCTGCGCCATGCCGAAGCGGTGGCGGTGTCGGACTGGATCCGTCCCGGTATCAGTCTGTATGGCAGCTCGCCCGACCATCCCGAGCACCTGGCAGGCGACTGGGGTCTTTTGCCCGCCATGACACTTGCGGCAAAAATCATCGGTGTCCAGAACATTCCCCAAGGTGCCAGCGTGGGGTATGGTTCCAGCTTTGTGGCGATGCCGACGGTTACCCGCGTGTCTGCCCCACAGGCACCCCGGTGCTGGTAAGTGGTGTGCGCACCCGGCTGGTCGGACGGGTCAGCATGGACATGATCACGGTCGACCTGACGCCGGTGCCGCAGGCCGGCATGGGCAGCGAAGTGACCCTGTGGGGTCGCGCGACCAATGGCGCAGTGCTGGGCATTGACGCGGTCGCGCAGTCGGCCGGCACCTTGGGATACGAGTTGATGTGTGCGCTGGCGCAGCGTGTGCCGGTGCAAGTGGTTTAGTGATATTTTGAGGGTCAGACCACTCGCGTAGCGACGTGCTCTGACCCCAACTGACTAGGTTTCCGTTTTGTTTCGAAGGGTCTTGAGCAGTTCAAACCACAACACACTGGCCAGCCCCAGACCTGTCGCAGTCGCCAACCAGACCGGTGGCAGGGTGTCAAATAGGAACAGGCGCCCCAGCCACGGTACATAAAGCACCAAGCCGAGCAAGCCCAAGGTGGCAGCCACCACCAGCCACAAAGTGCGATTGGGCACGCGCAAGCTGGCCCAGAAGGTGCCGGCACGGCTTCGGTTGGAAAAAATCAGCGCCAGGTTGGTGAATACCAGCACGGCAAAGGCCAGCGCTCGTGTGCCCCCTTCGGTCAGTTGCTTGGCGCCCAAGGTGCTGGCGGCCAGAACCACGGCCAGCGCGCCCAGGCCCTGCAAGAAAGCCAGCCCCAGCGTCATGCCGCCAAACAGGGGCTTTTGGACATCGCGCGGTGGGCGCTGCATCACATCGGTCTCGGCAGGTTCGTTTTCAAACACCATCGAGCAGGCCGGGTCAATCACCAGTTCCAGAAAGGCGATGTGCAAGGGGAACAGGATCGTCGGCCAGCCCAGCAACACCGGCAGCAGCGCCATGCCGGCAATGGGCACGTGCACTGCCAAAATGTAAGACATGGACTTGCGCAGATTGTCAAAAATGCGCCGACCCAGCCGCACCGCGCCAACCAGTGCGGCAAAGTTGTCGTCGACCAGCACGATGGAAGCCGCTTCACGTGCCACGTCGGTGCCGCGTGCGCCCATGGCCACACCCACATGCGCGGCTTTCAGCGCCGGCGCATCGTTGACGCCATCGCCGGTCATGGCCACCACCTCGCCGGCCGCCTTGAGCGCCTGCACAATGCGCAGTTTTTGTATGGGCGCAATACGGGCGCAAATGCTCACATCAGCCATGCGTTGCTGCAATTCGGCATCGCTCAACCCAGCCAGCACCTCGCCGGTGAGAAGCCCCTCGGGCCGGGGCCGGAGTCCGGCCTGGCGGGCAATGGCCATGGCCGTGGCCGGATAGTCGCCGGTGATCATCACCACCCGGATGCCTGCGTTATGGGCTTCGGTGACAGCCTGCGGGATTTCCAGGCGCAGCGGGTCTGCCAGTCCGAGCAGACCGATGAATTCAAAGTCAAAGTCGTGTTCGATGGCGGGCCAGTCCTGACCCTCAAAGCCGGCACGCGCCACTGCCAGCACCCGCAGTCCCTTGGCTGCCATGGCATCGGCCGCGCTGGCAATGTCTGCTTGATTGGCACCGTCAAGATGGCACAAGTCCACAATGGCTTCCGGAGCCCCTTTGGCTGCGACCACATGGACTTCACCAACACGGGCCTGCCAGACGTGTGACATGGCGCGCAACTCCGGCGTCAGGCCGTAGGTTTGCATCAGGGTCCAGTCCCGGTGCAGGTGTTCGGTATCCTGCAGGAAGTGCTGCCCCAGCCGGTGAAAAGCCTTTTCCATCGGGTCGAAGGGGTCGGTCACGCTGGCCAGAATCGAGTATTCCACCAGCCTGTGGAAGCACTCCGGCAATTCCGTCGTGAAAGCGTAGTCAATGCTCAGCTTGCCAGTCTGCCCGGGCGAACCTGGCACAAAGAGTTCCGCCACCGTCATGCGGTTTTCGGTCAGGGTGCCGGTCTTGTCGACGCACAACACGCTGGTGGCGCCCAGGGTTTCAATGGCCGCAATGCGCCGGGTCAGCACGTTTTGTTTGGACAGGCGCCAGGCACCCAGCGCGGGGATCACGGTCAGCACCACGGTGAATTCCTGGGGCAGCAAGGCCATGGCCAGTGCAATGGCGGCCAGCAAGGCAGCGAGCCAGTCGCCGCGCGCCAGGCCGTAAGCCAACAGCAAAAACAAGCTCGCGCCCAGTGCCAACAGCGCCAGCACCTTGATCAGGCGCGCCATCTGTTGCTTGAGCGGCGATACCTCCAGTGCCAAGCCACCCAGCGCCTGGCCAATGCGACCCATCTCGCTGCGCCTGCCTGTGGCCGTGACGCGCGCCATGCCCTGGCCGCGCACCAGCAAAGTCCCCGAGAACAGGGCACTTGCCGGCGCGCTTGTTGTTGAGATCATCTCGGAGGGAATGGCCACCTTGTCCACCGGTACGGGCTCGCCCGTCAACAGCGATTCATCGACCTGGATCCCGGTGCCCTGCAGCAACACGGCATCGGCTGGCACCCGGTCACCTTCGGCGAGTATCAGCACATCACCACAGACCACCTCGCGCCCGGCAATACGCACGGCAGTGCCATCGCGCAGGACCAGGGCGCGCGGGCTGGTGAGGTCGCGCAGGGACTCGATGGCGCGCTCGGTCTTGCCTTCCTGGTAAAGCGTCAGGGCCAGCACCACCAACACCAGGCCGAACAGGACAAGCCCTTCCTGCAGATCACCAAGCACCAGGTACAGCGTGCCGGCCGCCAGCAGCAGCGCAAACATCGGATCCGTCAGCATGTCGCGTGTGATGTCCAGCAAGCCCCGCTTTTGCGCGTCCGGCAACTCGTTGGGACCATCATCCTGCAGGGCTTGTGCGGCCTGTACCGCGCTCAGGCCTTGCTCTGATGCCTGTAAAACCATTGTTTTCCCCCTTCAACCACGAGCAGGTAGGATGCCACAAGTGCGGCCAGAAGTCCGAAATACGCCAGTGGCAGTGGTGCAAAACCAAGATAGGGTGCCAGCATCGTGAAAGGCAGCACCATGGCCGTGACCACCACGGCCAGCGAAGTCAATACCAGCCAGCGGTCAGGCCGGCTGCGCAAGGGGTTGCGCCGGGTGCGGATCACAAAAATCACCAGCACCTGGGTGGCCATCGATTCGACGAACCAGCCGGTGCGAAACATCGACTCCTGTGCCTCGAACAAGTTGATGAGCAGATAAAAAGTCAAAAAATCGAATAGCGAGCTGATGGGGCCAATGGTCAGCATGAAATTGCGGATGAAGCCCATGTCCCAATGCCTGGGT
>JBEGLK010000197.1:0-8311 GCA_041183605.1 Pseudomonadota bacterium | reverse complement strand
GCGCCCACACGGTAAACCACGAGGGCGAGCAACAAAAAGACCAAACGACGGCGCAAATCGCCGTATTTGTCTGTTTTTGCCGAAAGAGCCGTACTGGTAGCCACTTACACCAATCCTGAATCTGTATTAAGCAACACTGCCACCGGCAGCTTCAATCGCCAGCTTGGCAGCAGCCGTAGCGCCAACACCATTGAGCTTGAATGCTTTGGTTACTTCACCGGTTTTGATGACCTTCACAACCTTGGCCAACTCACCTACCAGCCCAGCCTGCTTGAGCACGAGCACGTCAATCTCTGAAACATCCAGAAGATTGAGTGCCGACAAGGTCACTTCTGCATTGAACTTCAGTTGCGCAGACTTGAAGCCGCGTTTGGGCAGACGACGCTGCATAGGCATTTGACCGCCTTCAAAGCCGACCTTGTGGTAGCCGCCAGCACGTGACTTTTGACCCTTGTGACCACGACCTGCTGTCTTGCCAAGACCGGAGCCAATGCCGCGACCGACACGGCGTTTGTAATGCTTAGCGCCGTCAGCCGGCTTGATGCCATTAAGTTCCATCATTTACCTCTTAAAGCACTTTAACCAAGTAGCTGATTTTGTTGATCATGCCGCGAACTTCCGGTGTATCCACCAGTTCGCTGGTGCTACGCAGCTTGCGCAAGCCCAAACCACGAACAGTCGCACGATGTGACTCTGCACAGCCAATCGGACTACGCACGAGTTGAACGGTTACTTTTTTTTGCGTTGTCATTTTTAAAAACTCCAATCAGGCAAAAATTTCTTCGACAGTCTTGCCACGCTTGGCAGCAACGACGGACGGCGTTGTGGCGTGTGAAAGAGCGTCCAACGTGGCGCGAACCATGTTGTAGGGATTAGAGGAGCCGTGGCTCTTGGCGACGATGTCCGTGATGCCAATGACTTCAAACACGGCGCGCATGGGGCCGCCAGCGATGATGCCGGTACCCTTGGGGGCAGGTGCCATCATGACCGATGCTGCACCATGGTGACCCATCACCTTGTGGTGGATTGAACCATTCTTGAGCGACACCTTGGTCATGTTGCGACGCGCTTCTTCCATGGCTTTTTGCACGGCAGCAGGCACTTCTTTCGATTTACCCTTACCCATGCCCACGGTGCCGTCACCATCACCAACCACAGTCAGTGCAGCGAAACCCAGAATACGACCACCCTTGACCACTTTCGTGACCCGGTTGATCGCGATCATCTTCTCGCGCAGACCATCCTCAGGCCCTTCAGCCTTACCTTGCATTTTTGCTTGTACTTTAGCCATCTTAATTTCCGATCTGCTTAGAACTGCAAGCCAGCTTCACGTGCCGCATCAGCCAGCGCCTTGACGCGGCCATGGTACGCAAATCCTGCACGATCAAACGCTACTTTTTCAACACCAACAGCCTTTGCCTTTTCAGCCAAACGCTTACCAATGATCTGGGCAGCGGCAACGTTGCCACCTTTACCAGACCCGCCCAATGACTGACGCACTTCGGCTTCGGCCGTTGATGCGGTGGCCAAAACTTTGCTGCCATCGCCAGAAATCACACTGGCGTAGATGTGCAAGTTGGTGCGATTCACCGTCAAACGGGCAACGCCTTGGTGGGCGATGCGAATCCGCGTTTGACGGGCTCTGCGAAGACGCTGCTCTTTTTTGCTCAACATGTTGCAGATCCTTATTTCTTCTTGGTTTCTTTGATGGCGACTTTTTCTTCCGCGTACCGGATACCCTTGCCTTTGTAAGGCTCAGGCGGACGGACCGCACGAATTTCAGCCGCAACCTGACCAACGCGCTGACGATCAGCACCCTTGATCACAACTTCTGTGGGCGAAGGTGTTGCCACAGTGATACCAGCCGGCATGTCAATATTGACCGGGTGCGAATAACCAACCGTCAAATTGAGTTTGCTGCCAGTCGCCTGCGCCTTGTAACCCACGCCAATCAATGTCAACTTTTTCTCAAAGCCTTTGCTGACACCAAGCACCATGTTATTGACCAACTGGCGCATGGTGCCAGCCATGGCATCAGCAGCACGCGTTTCGTTGGCTGCAGCAAAGCTCAGCTTGCCAGCATCGCTGGAAATTTTGACCAGTGCATTTTGCGTCAGGGTCAGCAAACCGCCAGCACCCTTGACACTCACACTTTGCTCACCAACCGTCACATCCACCCCAGCTGGGATGGCAACGGGCATTTTTGCTATACGGGACATCTTGTATTTCCTCTCAATGTCACGCTTTAGGCGACGTAGCAGAGCACTTCACCACCGACACCGGTAGCACGCGCCTTGCGGTCAGTCATGACACCCTTGGGCGTAGTGACAATTGCCACACCCAGGCCGTTTTGAACTTGCGGAATGGCATCGCTGCCACGGTAAACACGCAGACCAGGACGACTGACGCGCTCGATGCGCTCAATCACCGGACGACCGGCGTAATACTTCAATGCAATTTCCAGCTCGGGCTTGCCGTCTGCCGGATTGATCTTGAATCCATCAATGTAGCCTTCATCCTTCAGGACTTGGGCGATCGCAACCTTCACTTTGGAGGAAGGCACACGAACAGTAGTTTTTGCAACCATTTGCGCATTTCGAATGCGGGTCAACAGGTCGGCGATCGGATCACTCATGCTCATATATTTTCTCCTACCGATTACCAGCTGGCCTTGACGATGCCGGGGATCTCACCGGCAAAAGCCATTTCACGAATCTTTGCACGTGCCAGACCAAATTGCTGGAACGTACCGCGGGGGCGTCCAGTAATGGCACAGCGGTTGCGCTGACGCGTCGGGTTTGCGTTGCGAGGCAAAGCCTGCAGACCAAGGCGCGCAGCAGCACGCTCTTCATCCGTGCGCTTTGCATCCGTCGAGATCGCCTTCAATTCCGCATGTTTTTTTGCGTACTTGGCAACCAGTTTGTCTCTTTTGAGCTCGCGCTCGATTAAAGCCATCTTAGCCACAGATCACCTCAGTTCTTGAAGGGGAAACGGAAACCAGCGAGAAGCGCCTTGCACTCATCATCGGTCTTGGCCGTTGTCGTGATGCTGATATTGAGACCACGCAAGGCGTCAACCTTGTCATACTCAATTTCAGGGAAAATAATTTGCTCTTTCACGCCGATGTTGTAGTTGCCACGGCCATCAAATGAACGACCAGAGATACCACGGAAGTCACGCACACGCGGCAAAGCGACTGTGACAAAGCGATCCAGGAACTCATACATCTGCGCGCCGCGCAGTGTAACCATGCAACCAATGGCTTGATTCTCACGAATCTTGAAGCCGGCAATCGCCTTCTTGGACATGGTAACCACAGGTTTCTGACCTGCGATTTTCGACATATCACCCACAGCGTGGTCCATGACCTTCTTGTCAGCGACCGCCTCACTCACACCCATGTTGAGCGTGATCTTGGTCAGGCGAGGCACTTCCATTGGCGACTTGTAACCAAACTTGGCCATCAACTCGGGAGCCAATTTTTCACGGTAAAGTTGTTGCAAACGAGCCATGTTCATGCCACCTTGATTTCTTCGCCGCTGGACTTGTAAACGCGAACGCGCTTGCCGTCAGCCTGCAGTTTGATACCGACGCGATCAGCCTTGCCAGTCGCTGCATTGAAAATTGCAACATTGGACTGGTGGATCGCCATGGTTTTCTCAACAATACCACCCGCCTCACCCTTCATGGGATTTGGCTTGGTGTGCTTCTTGACAATATTCACACCCTCAACAACGAGATGCGAATCATCTTTGCGAGATGTGACCTTGCCACGTTTACCCGTTTACCCTTATCGCGCCCAGTGAGCACGATGACATCGTCGCCTTTGCGAATCTTGTTCATGTGACGTCCTTACAAAACTTCAGGTGCCAAAGACACGATCTTCATGAACTTCTCAGTGCGCAATTCACGCGTCACCGGCCCAAAGATGCGTGTGCCGATTGGCTCAAGCTTGGCATTGAGCAAGACCGCTGCATTGCCATCAAATTTAACCAACGAGCCATCACCACGACGGATGCCCTTGGCAGTACGAACAACCACAGCACTGTAGACGTCGCCTTTTTTGACGCGGCCACGTGGCGCAGCTTCCTTGATGCTCACTTTGATAATGTCGCCCACGCTGGCGTAGCGACGTTTGGATCCGCCCAGCACCTTAATGCACAGAACGGACTTGGCGCCAGTGTTGTCGGCGACTTCGAGTCGAGATTCGGTTTGGATCATTTGTTTAATTCCCAACTTGCACTGAAAAACAGGCTTGCACAACGCTTGCCTTCACTTCAGTCAGTCTTGGGCCCGTTACACGCAACATGAACCACTCATGTTGTTAGCTTTGGGCAGACACTTCGCTTTTAACGCGAAGCCTCGTATTATGCAGCAAAAAATCAGCGAGATCAATTATTTTCTTGCAAGTCAAGCAAATAATGTCTGCGCTTGGCCACAGAGTCGGGCGACTTCACGGGCTGACACCTTGAAAGAAAGCAACAACCCGTCTCTCTTGGTGGCTTTGCATTTTGCTGGCTTTGTATGGCCTGGTTGACGCGTACCTGCAAACTTGCGCTGAAGGTGGACTGTCATGACATTTGATTAGACTCTAGACTTTCAACAACATTGGCGCAGGCTCTCCCCTGCACACCCTTCATGAGCAAACGTATCGCATTCATTGGTGGTGGCAACATGGCCAGTGCCATCATCAGCGGCTTGATCAAACAGGGGCTTCCACCCGAGCTGATTGACGTAGTGGAACCCGTTGCCGAGGCTAGGGACAAGTTGCAGGCCAGTTTTGGCGTCACCGCCCATCCAGACGCAGGCGCATATTTGCTGGACGCCGCGCTGGTAGTCTGGGCGGTCAAGCCGCAAAACTTCAAAGAGGCTGCGCTGGCCGTCGCTCCACACGTTCCGGGTCACCTTCACCTGAGCGTGGCAGCAGGCATCCGCAGTGACAGCATCGCCGCCTGGCTGGGCAACGAGCGCTTGGTGCGCGCCATGCCCAACACACCGGCACTGATTGGCAAGGGCATGACTGGCTTGTTTGCACGTTCCAGCGTCTCAGCCAATGACAAAGCTTTTGTTGAACAAGTCATCGCGACCACTGGTGAATCCCTCTGGATGGAAGCTGAAGACCAGCTCGACGTAGTCACAGCCCTGTCGGGCTCAGGACCCGCCTACGTGTTCTACTTCATGGAGGCCATGACCACGGCTGGCACCGAGATGGGATTGAGCCGGGAACAGGCACTGAAATTGGCAGTCGCTACTTTTTCAGGATCAAGTGCCCTGGCACAAGCTTCCGACGAATCACCCCAGGTACTGCGCCAACGCGTCACGTCCAAAGGCGGCACCACCTTTGCCGCCATCTCCAGCATGGAGGACAACGACGTGCGTGCCCTGTTCATTGATGCCATGTATGCAGCCCGCGAACGTGCCAAGGAACTCGGCGACGAGTTTGGCGCAGCCTGAGTTTTTTAACGAACGAAGTAACTCGCCGCAATACCGGCAAAAACGGTAAAGCCCAGCCAGTGGTTTAGCCTGAAGGCCTTGAAGCAACCGTCGCGCGTACGAGTCCTGATCAGGGTGAAGTGCCAAACCACCTGCACCAAGGCCACCAGCATGCCGATATAAAACAACGGGCTTGAGACATAGTGATCAAGCGTCATTGTCCAGATAATGATGAATCCCAGATAAAACAATATGACCACCGGCACGTCCCAAACCCCCAAGGTGATGGCCGAAGTCTTGATGCCAATACGCAAGTCATCGTCCCGGTCCACCATCGCGTACTCGGTGTCGTAGGCCAGCACCCAACACAGATTGCCCACAGTCAGCAGCCAGGCCAGTGGCGGCAGATCACCACGCACGGCGGTAAACGCCATTGGGATGCCCATGCCGAAGGCCAATCCCAAAACTGCCTGCGGCATCGACACATAACGTTTGGCATAGGGATAGGCCAGCGTGACGGCCAGTGCCGCGCCCGACAAGCCGATGGTCATGGCGTTGGTGGTGAGTACCAGCATAAAAGCCAGCATCGCCAGCATCGCCCCCAGCGCCAGCGCCTCGCTGACCGACACCGCACCCGTGGTGACGGGTCGCCCCGCCGTGCGCTTGACGTGTTTGTCAAACTCGCGGTCTGCCACGTCATTGATGCAGCATCCCGCACTGCGCATCAAGATCGTGCCCAGCACAAACACCAGGAGCAGGTGCCAGCCGGGAAATCCGCCGGCGGCTACCCACAAGGCCCCCAGTGTGGGCCACAACAACAGCAGCCAGCCAGCAGGCCGGTTCCACCGGATCAAATCCAGATACAAGTCAAATTTCTTTCGCCAACGCATCGTCTTCTTTCTCAACTTCGGCCATCAAGACAAGCGCCGAACCCCTGGCAAGTCGCAGGCATAAATGGCATTGCGCAAGGCGGCAATGGCCTCATAACGGGTGAAGCTGCGGCGCCAGACCAGCACCACACGACGCATCGGCGGGTCACCCGCAAACGGCAGATATTTCACATAGGCATCCTCGTGGCGCCTGGTTTTGGCCGCCAAGGCTTCCTTGGGGACACTCAGGCGTGGCACCAGCGTAACCCCCATGCCGGCCGCCACCATATGTTTGATGGTCTCGAGCGACGAACCTTCGAAGCTCTTGCGAATGCCTTCGGTGTTGCTGGAAAAACGTGCAAACTCGGGGCAAACCTCAAGCACATGATCCCGAAAACAGTGGCCACTGCCCAGCAACAGCATGGTCTCATTCTTGAGTTCCTCGCTGGTGATCTGGGCCTTGGCGGCCAGGGGGTGATTGGCCGGTACAGCGGCCATGAAAGGCTCGTCATAAAGTGGCGCGACCGCGAGCCCGGCATCGGGGAAGGGCTCGGCCAGAATGGCGCAATCAATCTCCCCGGTGCGCAGCATTTCCAGCAGCTTCACGGTAAAGTTTTCCTGCAGCATCAAAGGCATTTGCGGGGTCTTGACAATCATTTGGCGCACCAGATCCGGCAACAGATACGGGCCAATGGTGTAGATGATGCCCAAAGCCAGCGAACCGCCCAGCGGATCCTTGCCGCGCTTGGCCATTTCCCTGATGGCCGCAGCCTGCTCCAGCACACTTTGCGCCTGGCGCACAATTTCTTCACCCAAGGGTGTCACGCTGACCTCGTTGGCACTGCGTTCAAACAACTTCACGTCCAACTCTTCTTCCAGCTTTTTCACAGCTACCGACAAGGTGGGCTGGGACACATAACAAGCTTCGGCCGCCTTGCCAAAATGCCGCTCGCGCGCAACGGCCACGATGTATTTGAGTTCAGTCAGAGTCATGCCGCTATTTTCACCCACGACGCAAGCCAGCCTGGACATCAGGGTTTGTGCTTAGTTGGCAATGCACTCGGGGTTGATTTGAGTCAAGCGCTCACAAGTGGAAGCCACTAGCATTCTCAAAGGAGAATCACCATGTTTAATCTACCCATTCGAAGCGTGATGGAACGCAAGAAGTTCATCACGGCAGCACCGGACACCACCGTCAGCCAGGCTGCGCGCTTGATGGCGTCAAGAAATACCGGGGCCGTGCTGATCGTTGAGAACGACCAATTGAGCGGGATTTTTACCGAACGGGACGTGGTGTTTCGCGTCATTGCGCCAGGTCTTGACCCCCAACAGACGCCGTTGAAAACCGTAATGACCGCCAACCCAATAACCCTTGGCCCCACACAATCTTATGGACATGCCTTGGTGATCATGCAGGAGAACGGCTTTCGACATGTTCCCGTGGTTGAGAATGGTCACGCCATCGGCATCATTTCGTCGCGCAACGCCATGGATCCTGACCTGGAGGAATTTGTCGCGGATCAACGCCGACGCGAGCACTTTCGCTAGGTGGTGCACCCGGCCATCTGCCATCTCCTATGCCCTCAGGCGTTTAAATAGTCCGTCTTGCCACCCAGCCAGCGCTGCACATGCTGCTCTGCCAGTGCCGGGTACCGGTCGAGCATCAGGGGTGCCAGCCTTCGAGCCCATTCCAGCAGCTTGGCGTCTTCAGTCACATCGGCAAAACGCAGCATGGCATCGCCCGACTGACGCGCCCCCATGAACTCGCCAGGACCTCGAATTTCCAGGTCGCGCCGGGCAATTTCAAAGCCATCGCCGGTTTCAGCCATCGCCTTGAGCCGCTCGCGCGCTGTCTCGCCAAGGCGCGGTGCGTCCCCAGTGGCATACAGCAGCACACAGGCCGAGGCGGCTGCGCCGCGCCCGACACGGCCACGCAACTGATGCAACTGGCTCAGGCCAAAACGCTCCGCATGCTCGATCACCATCAACGAAGCGTTCGGTACATCCAC
>JBEGLK010000196.1:0-4890 GCA_041183605.1 Pseudomonadota bacterium | reverse complement strand
AATCTGTGGCGCTTCGACGTGAACGGGGATATTGGCGCGACTGGTTATGACGCGCAATTGTTGGCCAATTTCACGGACCCCAATGGCAACGCGCAACCGATCACTGCCAAGCCCACGATTGCCAGTGTCGATGGCAAGGTCGTCGTTTATATCGGCACGGGCCGCTATCTGGGTACGAGCGATGTGACGGACACGAGCATACAGTCGTTCTACGCCGTCGTGGACAGATTGGGTGTGGCCTCACTGGGCATTCCGCGCGCCGTCAACAGTGGGTTTGTCCAGCAAACCCTCATTGAAGGCACCTGTCCGTCGGGGTCGCCGAGTGACGTGTGCGCTCCGGGTCAGATCGTTCGCACCAGCACCAGCAATGCTGTGGATTGGAATACCAGTAATGGTTGGTATCTCGACTTTCTCTCTGGCGGTGAGCGCGCGAGTTCAGACTCGACCCTGGGCCTTGGTTCCTTGCTGTTCACCACAATCAGGCCGCAAAGTTCATCGGTAAGTGCCTGCGGCGCGCCGGGCGCGGACACGTCGGCCAGTTTTTTGTATGTGTTGAATTACAAGACCGGTGGCGCCGTGGTGGGGGCGAATGGTGTGACCGGCGCCAGCCTGGGTTCTGGTCTGGTGACGCGACCGGTCATGATCGAACTGTCCGATGGCAGTGTGAAAGCGCTGATCCGGGCGTCAACCGGTGGCACCAGCACTGCCAGTGGCACTGACTTGGGCAACATGGTCGTGAAAACGCCTACGGTCAACTTGTCGTCCACTGGCAACTTGCGGCGGGTTTCGTGGCGCGAGTTAACCAGCCGGTAGTTTTTGATGCGGAGGCAGGCGCCCTGGTTTTGTGCATTGTTGCTGTCGCTTTTGATGCATATTTGCATTATTGTGGCAGTGGGTGATGGTGCACGCGCATCGTTCAGGCCGATGTTGTCGGCTTCGGCCATGCCGAAGTCTCTGAATCTGAGGCTGCATGTTGCGCCGGAGCAGCCACTCATGATGCCCGAAACAATGCCAGTGGTGCATCGCAGTGACACACAAAGCACAAGCCCTTCTGAGCTGCCGCATGCATCACGCGCGCTACCCGTTCAGGAAACGCCACCCACGCCGGATGTGGCGAGCCTCTCGTCCACCGTGACCGAAACGCAACCGACGGAGGAGGCCCCCGCGACTTCCTTGCTGGGTCTGGCCGCAGCCCATTATTACGGTACCAGTGAACTGACCGAAAAGCCGCAACTGTTTGAGAATACCGCCCCTAATTCAATCATTTCCATACCGGATATTTTTCCGCAGCCGGTTGTAGCTCACCTGCTGATCAATGAGTGGGGAAATATCGACCAAGTGGTGCTGGAAGAGTCTTTCCTCTCGGAGCCAGCCAAACGTTTTGTGATCGATTCGTTTTTAAAGACGCGCTTCAGCCCGGGCAGGCTTGGCAACTTGGCGGTTAAGTCCAGACTGGACATTGTGGTCCGCCTGGATCAGGCGTTGTCGGTCCATTGATCAAGCCGTTATCATGCGCATGGGCCATGTGATGCGCCGTTCGCATCTGTGCGACTTGATCCATGACGAGGTATTTTTGACTACCCCCACCGTACTGATATTGGCCTCCGGGCGCGGCACCCGCTTTATTGCCTCGGGCGGCCAGGGCAACAAACTGCAGGCGCGCCTGGGCAGTCGCACCGTGTTGCAGCACACGCTGGCGGCGGTGCAGGCCAGTGGCCTGCCATGGCATCTGGAAGACAGTGGGCAGCCCGGCATGGGTGACTCGATCGCGGCGGCGGTACGTGCCACCAGTAGCGCTGCGGGCTGGCTGATCCTGCCAGGGGACTTGCCGCTGGTTCAAAGCGCAACCCTGCTCGCGGTGGCTGCGGCCTTGCAGCAGCATGCGGTGGTGGTGCCGGTGGTCCAGGGGCAGCGCGGCCATCCGGTTGGTTTTGGCCCGGCGTGTGGTCCGGCGCTGCAGGCATTACAGGGTGCTGGCGGTGCCGCCCCGGTAGTGGCGGCTTACGGGGCGTTTGAGTTGCCTATTGGCGACATTGGCTGTATTACCGACATTGACACGGTGGCCGCCTTGCAGGCGGCGGCGCGTCTGTTGCCGGGTGATGGTGAGCTTAAAAGCTGATGGTGATGGTGATGCTGTCGGTGTACGTGCCGGCTGACACATCCTGTTCGGCTGGGATACGCAAGTAAATGTTGATGGCTGTTCCAGATGTTGAGCTACCGTTGCTACCCGTCCCGGACACTGTGCTTGTGCCGCCGGTGCCATCACCCCAGACAATGGTGCGCGCACTGTCTTTGTACAGGTTGTAATACAGTATCTCAGTAGACTTGGTCAAGGTGCGGGCCGCAAAGGTGGCAGTGCCTCCACCCGTACTGAGCTGCGCTGTAAAGGGGGTGTTGTTGGTGGTGCAGCCGTTTACCTTAAACGAGCCTGTGCCGTCAGTGGGCGAGGTTGAAAAAACGTCGTAACTTGCAATGGTAATGCTACTAATGCTCCTGACCTGGCATGCGGCCTGAGCGGAAACTAGCCAAAATGTCATCGGCACCGCGAACAGCGCAAGGCGCACGTTTTTCAAAAATCCAGGCTGTGTCATGGTGTGATACCTTTGCAAATGAATTCACCCAGGTCGGGCAGCGGATCGTTGCCGGGTTCAAACGTGAGATCAAAGTCACAAGCTTGCCCTTTCCAGCGCGCGACCATCTGGTTGCGCGGCGCCAGGCCGGTGACATAGACCTCGCCGTCGTTGGCCACCGGGAAACGTGTCTGGCTACCGCGCACTTCCACCGTGCTGCCTGCAGGCAGTGGCTGGCCATTGCTGAGCACGACCTTGAACAGGGCGCCATAGGCTGGCCGTACCGGGAACTCGGCCAGCACACCGCTGCGGAAGTAGGGCACGGCCTCCAGGCTCAGGGCATCCACCTGGGCGTTGAGCGGCAGGTCGCGCGCATCGATGCGGATGCGGTTGCTCTCGTAAGGGCGCAGCCGCGGCAGAATGGCGTCACCTGCCGCGTTGGTCAGTCCCACCAGCTGGTTGTCGGCATACACCCGCACATTCGGAAAACCGGCCACGCGCGCCACACCAAAACTGTCGTCAACCCAGCGGCTCAAATAGGTTTGCCCGCCGAGCAGGGTCACACCACCGCGCACACCGGCGCGCAGAGCGCTCTCGCCCCCCGAACTGGCGGCGTCCAGGCTGTAGGTGCCGACATTGTTCTGGTAACTGAAGCCACCACGCGTGTCGCCTGAGTCATGCACTTCGAGCTGATAACCCGAGCCCTCGCCCGCTGGTGTGCTCTGTTGAAAAGTGCTTACCAAATCTTGCGTGTTGCCCTGCGTGCTGCTGCGCGACTGGTTGCGCGCCACGCTGATCCCCTGGTTGAGTCCGAGTGGCATGGTCCAGATCATGCCCAACTGGGTACTGCTGTCAGCGCCGCTGGTGCCGATGAGTGACAACGTCAGCGTGCCGTAGCGTTGCAGCGACACTGAATAACTGAGACCGGCGATGCCAATGCTGCTTTGGTCCTGCAGATTCTGGCGCAGGTAAGACAGGCCGAACGAGCCCATGCTCTTGGTGGCGTAGCCGGCGCTGGCCGAGAACTGGCGCGCGGGTGGGGGCAGGCTGGCGTCAGTGCCAAACTGGGCAAAACCACGGCTGGTCCATTGGGAGCGCAGGGCAAAACTCACACCCTGCGATTGGCGCTCAAAACCGATCGCGGCCAGCCTGCCCTTGCCATCCTGGCTTTGGCTCGCGGCCAGCGTGGCATTGAATAGGCCTGCCTGAGGCACCAGGAACAGGCCGCTGAAGCCGGCGGCCTTTTGCTGGGCCTGCATTTCAAGGTGGGCCTCGCCGGTGAAGCGGTCACTGAAACCCTTGCGGTAAGTGGCGGCAGCCGCCCAGTCGCCGTAATCATTGCTGCTGATGCCAAAGTTTTCACGCAAGAAACCAAATTCGTAGGAGTAGTCTTGCAAGCCCGCAGCCAGCAGGGCGGCACTGGCATAAAAGGGTTGGGTGATGACCTGCTCGCGCCCGAGCATGTCGCGCACCACCAGACGCACTTCGCCGCTGCCGGTCATGACCGGCAAATTGGTGATCGAGAACGGCCCCGGCGCCACCTCGCGGCGCGAGGCCAGCGCATTGTTCACGTACACGTCAACAGTCGACGGCAGGGTCGCCAGCCCCGGCGCCTGTTGCATTGGCGAGCTGATAAAGCCGGGCTGGGTGGCAAAGTTGCTGCCAAACTGGATGCCGCCCATACGTACTGAGCGGCCCCAGGCTCCGGCGCGATTGATCACATCACCAAAACGCCAGGATTCGCGCTGGGTTGTATCGTCGGTGTTCCAGGTGGTGTCGAGCCGGATCAGGCGTGACTGGCTGCCAAGCACCGGCGCCACAAAAGCCATGGTGCCGACACCTGTCCCTTTGAAGATGCCCAACTCAAATTGGCCGGCGCCCTGGGTGTCATTGGCCGCATATGAGCCCAACAGTTCGTAATTGAAAGCCACCGAACGATGGCAGCGTGGGGGCTTTGTTGACCGTCCCTTCCAGCACTTCAGTGGACGACTCGAAGCGGCTGGCCTCGGCCTGCATCACGAGCTTGAGTTTGACCGGGTCGTAGTTCAGTTGCAGGCCGGCGTAGTCGTTCAGGCCAAAGTAATCGGCGTCCTGGTAGCGCAGTGGCACGCCCGCAGGGGGCAACAGGCGCCAGCGCTTGAAGTCCTCAGCCGAGGCATACAGTTTGCCTTGGGTATCTTGCAGCAGCAGGGCGGGTTCGGCAAAACTCTGGCCGTTGATTTCAATGGCCAGCAGCAACTCATTGGGGCCTGAAGATGCAGCCTGGGCGGTTGGCGGGTTCAGCAGGGCCCGGTCACTGAGGCCTGGTGTTGCTGCCGCA
>JBEGLK010000195.1:0-6862 GCA_041183605.1 Pseudomonadota bacterium | reverse complement strand
GCTCCGTGACTCACCAGGTCATTATTTTCAGCACTTGTCAAAGTGCAGCAGCAGATGTGCCATAGCCCGACCGTGTCACATCGGAGATATTTGAATGGTGACTCAAAAAGCAAAAGATTTTGTGCGACGTCTCGGGCCCGGCCTGATCACGGGAGCCGCGGACGACGATCCGAGCGGCATCGCCACCTATTCGCAGGCCGGTTCGCAGTTTCGTTTCGCCCTGGTCTGGACCCTGCTGATCACCACGCCGCTCATGATTGGCATCCAGATGTTGTCCGCGCGTATCGGCTGGGTGACCGGCGAAGGTCTGGCTGCCAACATCAACAAGATGTTTCCCAGGTGGCTGACCAAAAGCCTGGTCGGACTGTTGGTGGTGGCCAATACGATCAATATCGCAGCCGACATTGGCGCCATGGGTGAAGCCGTGCGCCTGCTCATCGGCGGCCCTTTGGCCTTGTATGTGCTTACCACAGGCGTGATTTGTATTGGCACCCAGGTCTTCTTTTCCTATGAAAGGACGGTTCGCATACTGAAGTGGCTGACCCTGGTACTGTTTGCCTATGTCGCGGTGATTCTGACGGTGAACGTGCCCTGGCGACAAGTCATCACGGAATCCATGCATCCCTGGTCCTTCTTACCCACGGATGTGTCCCTCAAGGATTACGCAGCCATGATGGTCGCCGTGCTGGGCACCACCATCAGCCCCTATCTTTTCTTCTGGCAAGCGTCGCAGGAAGTGGAAGACAACAACCGCCGTCCTGAATCACAGGCGCTTCGCTTGCATCCGGACTATGCGGCAGAACATTTGTTCCGCATCAAGCAGGACACCTATGTGGGCATGACGTTTTCCAACGTGGTTGCCTTGTGTATTGTGATTGCGACCGCCGTGACACTGAACGAGCAGGGCATCACCAGCATCCAGACTTCGGCTCAGGCAGCGCTGGCCTTGCGCCCGGTTGCAGGGGACTTTGCCTTTGCCGTGTTTGCACTCGGCATCATCGGCACAGGACTGCTGGCGGTACCGGTGCTGGCCGGGTCGGCCGCCTATGCGGTAAGTGAACTTTATGGCTGGAAAGCGGGTCTGTCGCATGATTTTCATGAGGCCAAAGGCTTTTACCTGATTATCATGACGGCCACCGGCATCGGAACCCTGATTGGTTATCTGGAAGTCGATCCGCTCAAGGCTCTGGTCTGGAGCGCCATTGTGAATGGTGTCATTTCAGTGCCGATCATGGCGGCACTCATGTGGATCGGCCAGTCGGAGCGGCTGATGGGCCGGTACACCATCAGCACGATTCACAGGATTTTCGGCTGGCTGGCCACGGCCGTGATGGCTGTGGCCGTGCTGGTGATGTTTGGTACGAGCTTTTGAGTTCAACGGGATGCCATCGACAGGAATATCCGAAATGAAAAGCCCCATGGGACCCTGGCGCTGCCTGGTCATCGAAGATGATGAGGAAAACGCCAACTTCATTGCCAGAGAATTCGATGCCCTGGGCTACCATACCCAGGTCTGTCGCGATGGTGTATCGGCTGCAGCAGGCCACCAGGATGAACTGGGACATCGTCATCCTGGACCGCATGCTTCCTGATGACATGGATGGACTCAGCATCCTCACCGCCATGCGTGAACTTGGCATCAAGACACCCGTGCTGGTGTTGAGTGCTCTCAGTGCGCTTGACCAGCGAGTGCGTGGCCTGAAGGCCGGCGGCGACGATTACCTGACCAAACCTTTTGCCATCGATGAGTTGGCAGCACGCGCCGAGGCACTGATTCGACGCTCGAGTTCCGCGCCGCCCAGCCGACAGCTGGAGATCGCGGATCTGCGCCTGGATCTCGCTAGCAGACGGGTCGAGCGATCGGGAAAGGTGATTGCGCTGCAGCCGCGCGAGTTTCGGCTGCTGGCATTTTTCATGATGAATCCGGACCAGGTGCTGACCCGGACCATGTTGCTCGAGGCAGTGTGGGACTATCGTTTTGACCCTCAAACGAATGTGATTGATGTCCATGTCAGCCGCCTGCGCAGCAAAATCGAGCTCGACGGTGCCCCTCCGTTGATTTATACGGAACGCGGCGTGGGTTACAAGATGACTGCAGACCCGCGAGTGAACAACAAGGGATGAACAACAAAACGGATTCAAAGCGCCAGCCGTGGCGTTCGGTTGGTTTCTGGCTGGCCTGCTCCTACGGCTTTCTGGTGACCATCACCATGATCGCCACGGTGTCCATCATCTACGTGCAGACAGTGGGTGTGATGTATCAGGGCATGACACGCCAAATCATCACGGCCAGCAAAAAATTTGAGACACGTTTTGAACATGGCGGACGCGAAACCCTGATACAGGACATCGAACGCGAGCTGTCCGATGATCGCAACGCCGGACGGGAGCTTTTTCTGTACCTGGACCCACAAGGCGTCAAGCTGGCCGGCAATCTGGATCCCCTTCCGTCGTTCCATCCCGATGACCTGCTGCGCGGGGATCGCAGGCTGGTAACACGTGGCGGCTACGAGGTCAGGGCTTATGTTCTTGCGCAAGTGATGCCTGATGGCAGCCGGCTGATTCTGGGCCATGACCTGCATGACCAGGAAGTCATCGAATCTCTGGTTTTGCGCGGTATCACGTCGGCCAGCGTCTTTGCGACCATTCTTCTGATCGGCGGACTTTTCGTATTTCGCCAGGGACTGGACCGCAGCGTGGAGATCATCAGACGCACCTTGTTAAGGGTGGCTGCCGGCGAAATCAAGGAACGTGTTGAACCGCTGGGTCAAGACGACGAATTTGCGCTGCTGGGAAACGACATCAACAAGATGCTCGACCGCATCGAAGTCCTGATGAATGGCGTGCGCCATGTCTCGGACACCATTGCCCACAATCTGCGCACACCATTGACAAGAATTCTGTTGCAGCTGCGACATGTTGCCGATCAGACAGACATCACGGCCGTCCAAAGAAAAAACATCGAAAAGGCTGTCATCGCCATTGAGGAGTTGATCTCCGTGTTCGAGAAATTGCTCCAGATCGCAGACGCCGAAGCGGGAACCCAGCGCATTCATTTTCAACCCCTTGTCCTTTCATCGTTGATCAACGAGGTATTGGATTTCTACGGCACGGTAGCCGATGCGAGAGGAATCCAAATGCTGTTTACACCTTCGGAAGATGCGCCCGTGATGGGCGACCCGGATTTGATTGCCGGCGCGCTTGCCAACGTTGTCGACAATGCCTTGAAGTATGGCCGGGAAGGCACAACGGTCGTGATCAAGAGCGAGGCCACGCGTGATCATGTCCTGCTCACCGTGACAGATAACGGTCCGGGCATTCCTGAAAAGGATCTCGCGCAACTTGGCAATCGCTTTTTCAGACTCGACCGCTCGGTATCAGGTCACGGCCTGGGCCTGGCCAGTGTGGCTGCGGTGATGGCCTCGCATGGCGGACGCCTTTGGTTTGACGATGCAAGACCAGGCCTTGTGGTCTGCATGGAGTTTCTCCGCCACAAGCCATGAAGGCTGCAAGACGCGCTTGCACAGCGTCTGAACATGGACGAATCGTAATGATGTCGTTGGCTCTTTCACCCTAACATACCGCCTCCTGGGCACAGGTGGGCGCACGATCCTGAGAACAGCCAAAGAACATGCGGACATCAACCGCAAACGGCCCTGCGCGCCCTGAAGTCAAGGCAAATTGGAGACATACCAACTCAATAGCTAAAGCAGACCTTATGCCACCGCAAGAGTGGATCTTTAACTTTTTACCCGAATTCAAATCATGAACAACATTAATCTGATCAGAGGTTTGGTCCTGATGGCCATCGCACTGATTTTCGGCCTGGGGTCACTGAATTACCAGCTTGGCCAACTGAGCAGGGCCGGCCCTGGTCTGTTTCCCTTGATGGTCAGCAGTATCGTGTTCCTGATTGGTGTGGTGAGCGTGGTGCGTTCACGCTTCGTCAAGGCTGAGCCCGTGACCTACAACTTCAAGAACATCTCGGTGATCATTTTGGGACTGCTCGGGTTTGCGCTGCTGTCCGAGCACCTCAACATGATTGTCGGCATCACCTTCCTGGTGTTTTGCGTTTCCTTTGCCGGCTCATCGTACTCGGTGGCGCGCAATCTCAAAGTCTCGGCTAGCCTGATCGGCGTTGCCTTGGTGTTCCAAAAACTACTCGGCCTGCAGTTGCCCTTATTCTGATGGAAGTCCTTAACAACCTCGCGTTCGGGTTCGAGCATGCGTTGACCCTGAACAACCTCATGTATTGCGCCATCGGCTGCATGGTCGGCACGCTGGTCGGCTTGCTTCCGGGTCTGGGTCCGCTGTCCACCATCAGCTTGCTGCTACCACTGACTTATTCCATTCCAATCGACGCCTCGATCATCATGCTGGCCGGCATTTATTATGGTGCGCAATACGGCGACAGCGTCAGTGCCATCACCATGAAGATTCCACATGCGGCCAGTATCGTGGCCTGCATTGATGGTTATCAGATGACACTCAAGGGCAAAACCGGTTTGGCCCTGTTCACCGCCGGTTTTTCCAGCTTCATTGGTGGCACGGTCGCCATCGTGGTGCTGGCCACGCTGGCACCGGCATTGGGCGAAGTGGCCTTTTTGTTTGGCCCTGCCGATTACTGCGCCCTGATGTTGTTCGGCTTCATGTGTGTGAGTTTTGTCACCACCGGCAGTTTGCTCAACGGACTGGCCATGGCCTTCATCGGCGTCCTGCTTGGCCAGGTAGGTACCGACGTTAACAGTGGTGTGCTGCGTTACACCATGGGCATTGTTTCGCTGTCAGACGGCATAGGCGTGATCAGCATTGCCCTGGGCTGCTTTGGCATTGCCGAGGTCTTGAGAAACCTCGACAGCGGCAACCATATCACCCCTTTCAACGGTCAGATCAAACTCATTCCGACTTGGCCTGAGTTCAAGCGCATCATCCCCAGCGCCTTGCGCGGCAGTGCGATCGGTTCCTTCCTGGGCATCCTGCCTGGTGGCGGTCCCACCATTGCCCAGTTCGCGGCCTACGCGATTGACAAACGCTTCAGCAAATACAAGAGCGAGATTGGACACGGTGCCATTGAGGGCGTGGCCGGGCAGGCTGCCGCCGACGAAGCGGCTGCGCGCACCAGTTTTATTCCGTTGATGGCGATTGGCATTCCCGAAAACGCCGTGATGGCACTCATGATGGGCGCCTTCATGATCAAGGGTGTGCAACCGGGTCCGAACATGATCACCGAGCACCGTGACCTGTTCTGGGGCCTGGTGGCCAGCATGTGGGTGGGCAACTGCTTCTTGCTCACACTCAACGTGCCGCTGGTGCGCTACTGGCTCTCTGTATTCAAGATCCCTTTCAACGTGCTGTTCCCGTCGATTCTGTTTTTCTGCTGCATCGGCACTTTCAGCATCAACAACAGCCTGGATGACATCTTCACCACCGCCTTCTTCGGCTTCATCGGTTACATGTTCCTGCGTCTGAAACTCGATCCAGCACCGTTGATCCTCGGTTTCATCCTGGGGCCCATGCTGGAAGAAAACTTCCGCCGCTCGATGCTGCTGAGCCGGGGTAGTTTCGACGTCTTTGTCACACGCCCGATCAGCGGCACCCTGCTCGCCATGATTGCGCTCTTTATCGTTTGGCAGTTGCTGACTTTCTTCTACCAGTCACGACAAAGAACTGCTCCCGCAGCCGCCTGAACGCGCGGACGGCCATGTTGCACGTCAAATGTGCAACATGGCCAACAGGCCGACCACCAAACCGGCACCACCCGCAACAAACATCGCGATTTCCAGCCATTTCTTCTTGGTCAGCAGAGCAATCGCTGCCAGGGCAATCGACACCTGCAACACCGTGGTGGACTGCGCCCAGCGGTGATGCAAATGCATCTGTTCGTCGCTTTGTTTGTCCCAGGCCGTGGCCTCGGCTTCCAGTTTGTCAGCGATGGCTTTGATTTCGTTCTTCTCCTTTTCATAACGGTCCATCTTGCTCTGGAAATACTCTTTCCGGTCTGCTGGCGCGAGGTCTTTCGCCAATTCAGCCAGCGCCTGCTTGGTGCTTTTTGACTGAAAGTAATTCCACTGGTTGGAAGCTTCTGTTTTCTTGATGGCAGCGTTGTTTTTGAACAACCCGGCGTTGGCCTGTGTGGCACCGCCCATGTAGCCAAACAAGGCGCCTACCGTGGCGATGATCGCAGTGAACAGCGCAATCTGGTTGATCATGCCACCCGAGTCACCATGACCTGCGCCGTGACCACCCTGCTGGGCATGCTCCAGCTCGTGGTCGTGTGGGCCGTGTACGTGAAAACCATGTCCTGACATTTTTAATTCCTGTAAAAAGTGACAAGTTGAAAGGCGGGAGCCTATTTTCATAGGCACACGGATTTTCCTTGAAAACACGCCTATGGATAATCACCGGCCATCATGACTGATCTTCACCCTATTACTCCTGGCCTGATTGCCGTCACCGGCGATGAAGGCACCGGAAAAACCAGCTTCATGCGTCGACTCAGCGGTGATCTGACCGCCCTGCCCGGCGAATCGCCGCACCCCGATGCGTTATGGCTGGACTTGCGTTTGCCGGCGCATCACGACAATGACACGCCGCAGAAGGTGTGGACTCCATTGCAAGAGCGCAGCGCGAACTGGGACGCCAAATTGCAACAGGAGCTGATTGAAGCAATGAGCCTGACACCGCATCTCGACAAGAAGCTGTTCATGCTCTCCACTGGCAGCCGGCGCAAGGTGGCGCTGGTGGGCCTGCTGGCCTATGGTGCAACGGTCACCTGCCTGGACCAACCCTATGCCGCACTCGATTCAGCTTCGATCCGGGTCATCAACGAGTACTTGCAAAAAATGGCCGAACACCCCACGCG
>JBEGLK010000194.1:0-13400 GCA_041183605.1 Pseudomonadota bacterium | reverse complement strand
GCGACCAGATCGCGGTGGCGTGCACCGGATTGCCGACGACGTTGCCCATTCCCGTCACGTGCTGCGGTGTGCCTTCGCGCACTGGCATGTGATTGAAGCGCTGCTGCTTGTTCGTGATCGTCTGGTGGCAGCGCGCGCACGTGAGCTGCTGCGTCTTGGCGCGCATCAGCGTCGGCGACACGGTGCTGGTCAGTCGCAGTGGCCTTGTCACGGTCACCGGCGGCAAATGGACCACTTACCGCGCCATGGCCGAAGACGTGCTCGACAAATGTTTTGAAGCCCGCCTGCTCGACAGGCTGGACGCCGGCGTGACCAACCACCTGATGTTGCAGGGCTGTAGCGAGCCGGTTTCCGGGGCACCGAAAATCAGCGACGCGCCGGGCTTGCACTCCTATGGCAGCGAACAGAGTGCCGTGCTGGCGCTACCCGGTGCGCAGCGCCAACTGGGTGGCGGCCTGAGCGAAGCCATGGTGCGTTTTGCCGCCCGCCATGAATATGCGCGAACGATCGAAGACGTCTTGGCCAGGCGCTCGCGCCTGCTATTTCTCGACGCCAAACTTGCCAGTTCGTTGGCAACGCAGGTGGGAAGCATCTTGTTTGAAGAAACCGGTGTGAATCCGCAGCTGGACGCATTTATCGAATTGGCCAGGCAATATCGGCATCAAGACGTTTAACGAGCGTGCCAGCCGGGTATTTCGGATACTCAGGCCCAAGCGGAAGCGACACCTCAAGGCAGGCTTCGGCCGAATGGTAAAGCGTGGTCGAGTGAGCCGACCTTGGGCTTCTCGCAAAAGACACGCTTGTCAGTCACGAGCGGTACACAGATCTGCTGAAAATGCAGCGCCATCGGCAAAGAACACTGGTACCTCGCATTTTTCAGGCAAACGGGCGAAGCCTTCATGGAAATGTGTTCGTCCGATGTCACACCCGATTATCGCAAAGGACCAGCGCATGTTTATCACCGTGTGCCATTTGAATTCGCCGCGACCAAGCAGTGTCTGTCTGGTTTCGTCGGTGAAGCACTTTGATGAGCGTCATCGTATCCAACAACCTGACCGGTTTTCTCTCAAAGGTTGCAAAAAAAGACGTGTTCATCGCCGGGCTGACGAATCAAAAACTTGACAAGATGATGTTTCATTTATTATCATTTTTCAATGAAATTAGCTAAATGTTGGCACAAATAAGCTTTTTGTTAAACGATCGATAGAGGTGAAACCTTGAGCGAGCTTCAAAAAAACTTCAAAGTGGTTCTGAGTGCATATCCCGGAATTGCCGAAAAAATCAAGTTATTCTGGGGTTATCCGGAATTCACGACCTTGATGGACGACCTTATGAACAATACGCGTGATCACCAGCGCGCAGGGTTTCCGATGGACGTCTATTCAGCATTTTGGGAGCTAAAAGAGCGCCACGATCAAGCTTTTCCTGAGCTCGCGAAAAATCAGGATATCGGGTGGACTCTAAACTACAGAGCGTAGCTAGCCAGCCAGGGAAACTAGTTTCACCGGGTATGCGGATGGTTGGCGTGCTGTCCCCATCCTGACACTCGCCTTGGCTTTATGGCTTCTGTTTGCTTGGTTTGCATTCAGAGGCACGCAAAATTGTTTTGCCGCCAAGCCTCAAATACCGTCACTGCCACGGCATTGGACAGATTCAGGCTGCGCTGGCCCGGCATCATGGGCAGTTTGAAGGTTTGTGGCGGCGCAAAAGATTGGCGCACCAGCTCACTCAGTCCCTTGGATTCAGAGCCAAACACCAGGTAGTCACCGGGCTTGAAGTGCGCCTCGAACAGGTTCTGATTGGCGCGGGTGGTCAGGGCAAACAAGCGCTCCGGCCGGGGCTGTTCATCTTTCAGAAACGTCTGCCAGTCGGCATGACGCCTGACCGTGGCGTATTCATGGTAATCCAGTCCGGCGCGGCGCATGTGTTTGTCGTCCATCGAGAAGCCCAGTGGCTCCACCAGGTGCAGGGTGCAGCCGGTGTTGGCCGCCAGACGGATGACGTTGCCGGTGTTGGGGGGGATTTCGGGCTCAACCAGAACAATATGAAACATCGCCACATTGTCGCGCAGGCTCATTCGGTACGGGCAACGACCAGACCGGTGACATGAGCCGCACCAGCTGCCTTCAGCACACGCGCGGCGGTATACAGCGACGCGCCGGTGGTCATCACATCGTCAATCAGCAACAGGCGCGCGCCCTTGATGGCCTCCACCTTGAGCGGATCCACCGCAAAAGCCTGATTCAGGACGGTCACGCGGTCGGCGCGTTTGAGGCTGTGTTGTGCCGGGGTGTCGGTCACGCGCAGCAACAGGTCGGAGCGGGTTTTGACTGCGCTGAGCTGGCGCGCCAGCACCAGGGCCTGGTTGTAGCCGCGAAATTGCAGGCGTTGCCCGGACAGCGGCATGGGCAACAGCAGGTCGGCTGACTCGAGCGCGGGTTCGACCCAAGGCGTGGCCTTGACCAGATGGGCAAAAAAACCGGCCAGCGCGGGCTGCTCATGAAACTTGAAGTCCGCCATCAACCTGGTCCACGGGAAGGCATAGGGCACGGCAGCCAGGCACAGGTCCAGTGGGCGTGGCTCGCGCAGGCAGGCGCCGCACTGCGACAAACCAGCCGGTAGCGGCAGGGCGCAGGTACGACAGCGGGGTTGAGGTTGGGCAAATTCAGCCACGCAGGCATCACAAACCGGCGGCGCTGGCCAAGTGCGGCAGACCCGGCACTGGCTGGCCGGTGAATGTATCAACCTTGAAAACAGCTTGGTGAACATTCAGTCAATATACTCGCGTCTCGAATTTTTTAAGCTTCCATGGCCCATTTAGCACCCCCATCCGTTGATCCGCAGGCTGCTTTGCGCTGGCAAAACCGTCCCGTGGCTGCTTCTGCCTGGTTACACGAGGAGGTGGCTCGGCGCATGCAGGAGCGGCTCGACTGGATCACCATCCAGCCGCAAAGCTGGCTGCATTGGGAGCCGCTTAATGGCGGCATGCAAACCCATGATCTGCTGGTTCAGCGATACCCAGGCGCCACTTGCACGCTGGTCGAGACCAACGTGCGGCGCGCCGGGCATGTCGCGCAGGCGTTGACACCACACTGGTGGCAGGCGCGGCGCTGGCTGCAAGCCAAGCCGCAGGTTGTGACCCAGGTGGCGCAGCCGGCACAGATGTTGTGGGCCAACATGAACCTGCACATGAGCGACCAGCCGCAAGCTTTGCTGGGGCAGTGGCATCAGGCGCTGGCGGTGGATGGTTTCCTGATGTTTTCGTGTTTGGGGCCGGATACGCTCAAAGAGCTGCGCGAGCTTTATCAGGCGTTGGGTTGGCCGGCACCCAGCCATGAATTCACCGACATGCACGATTGGGGTGACATGATGATCGAGGCCGGTTTTTCCGAGCCCGTGATGGACATGGAACGCATCACACTCACCTTCGAGTCGCCGCAGCGTGTGCTGCAGGAGTTGCGGGGTTTGGGTCGAAATCTTCACATTGACCGTTTCCGGGCCATGCGCGGGCGTCGCTGGCATGCCACGCTACTCGATGCCATCGAAAAAAATGCCATGCAATTGAGCTTTGAGGTGGTGTATGGCCATGCCTTCAAACCGGCGCCCAAGTTGTCTGTGCGCGCACAAAGTGAGTTTTCACTGGATCAGATGCGTGCCGAACTGACGCGCGCCAAAACCAAGGCCGCTGCGCGACCGCCATCGCCATCAACGACTGGACCAACATGACTGAACTCGATTTTCGATCGGCGCTGATGGCGCTCTGCCTGCTTATTCTTGGTGTTTCCTTTGCTGCGTTGTTGTGGCTATCCTGGCGACACCACCGACGTGGCCAGTTGGCACAGGACAACTTTCACAGTTCGCTGGCCATCGAAATGGTGTGGACCATCACGCCGTGCATCATTGTGTTGCTGTTGGTCTGGCCTATTGCCCGTATTTTTTGGTCTTCATGACCCTTGAGGCTGTTGGCCTTTGACGAGGGCGATGGGGTTTTTCCTTGTGTTGGCTTGACAATTCCTGCGCCCCTATCAATTAGAATATATTGATAAATATCAACTGGATGGTCTTTTTTTGACCATCATTCCCCAGACGAAGGATCGTGATTTATGCGTAGCATGTACAAGTTTGGCTTGAGCGTTCTGCTGGCTTTGGGCTCAGTGGCAGCTTGGGCTGGTTATGCTTTTAATTTTCCGGAGCCGGTGACACCGATTGCCCGCGAAACATTGCATATGCACAACCTCGTCATGGTGGTGATTCTTGTGCTGTTTTTCCTGGTGTTTGGTCTGCTGATTTATTCATTCAGGGTGCACAGGAAAGACGCGGGTTACAAAGCTGCCGACTACACCGGCCCCAAGACTCGCAAGCAATGGCTGTGGGTCCTGTCGCCTTTCGCCTTGTTGTTCTTTATCGATTACGTGGTTTTCGGTATCCCGGCATTCCACGCCGTGGTGATGTACGAAGACACCAAGACCGACGCTGAACTCGTGGTGAAGGTCACAGCCAGCCAGTGGTTGTGGCAATACGAGTTTCCTGCCGAGGGGGTCAGTTTTACCAGCCGCATGACAACACCGCGTGATCAGATCGACAGCGGCGCCGCCAAGGGCGAAAACACCTGTTGGAAGTGGACAACCCGTTGGTGTTGCCGGTCAATAAAAAAGTGCGTTTCATCACGACCTCCAACGACGTGATTCACAGCTGGTGGGTGCCCGCGTTTGGAGTCAAACGTGATGCGGTGCCTGGTTTCTTGCGTGAGTTCTGGGCCACGATTGAAAAAACCGGCACGTATCGCGGTCAGTGCTCCGAGTTGTGCGGCAAGGAGCACGGCTTCATGCCAGTGGTCGTGAATGTGGTGAGTCAGGAAGAGTTTGCCAAGTGGCTGGCCAGCAAAAAAGCCCCCGCAACCGCCGCGGTTGCGCCTGCCTCTCAAGCAGTGACGGCAAAAGCCCAGTAAAACGGCATCAATTTTTGGAAATACAGTAGAAGGAGTTGCAATGGCACACGATATGGCACATGGCTTGCCGGTAGGTGATTCCCATGATGGGCACTACAAGGGCGGCTGGATTCGCTGGTTGGAAACAACCAACCACAAAGACATCGGGATCATGTACCTGATCTTTGGTTTCGCCATGCTTTTTGTGGGCGGTGCCATGATTCTGGTCGTGCGTGCCGAGTTGTTTCAGCCTGGTCTGCAATTTGTGCAACCCGAGCTGTTCAACCAGCTGATCACCCTGCACGGTCTGGTCATGGTGTTTGGTTTTGCCATGCCGGCGGCCACCGGTTTGGCCAACTACATGTTGCCGATGATGATTGGTGCGCCCGACATGGCGCTGCCTCGTCTGAATAACTGGGGTTTCTGGATTTTGCCGCCAGCGGCCATCATGTTGACGCTACCATTTTTCCTCGGCTTGGCCGGCGTTGGCCCGGGTGCTGTCGATACCGGCTGGACGCTGTATGCGCCGCTGTCGATTCAAAGCGGCTGGGGCATGGACTTCGCCATTTTTGCCATCCACATGCTGGGTGTGTCATCCATCCTGGGTTCGATCAACGTGATTGTGACCATCCTGAACATGCGCGCGCCCGGCATGACTTTGATGAAGATGCCGCTGTTTGCCCATGGCTTCCTGATGACCGCGGTATTGCTTATCACCATCATGCCGGTATTTGCTGGTGGTGTGACCATGGTGCTCATGGATCGTCACTTTGATACCCACTTTTTCAATGCGGCAGGTGGTGGTGATCCGGTGTTGTGGCAACACATTTTCTGGTTCATGGGACACCCCGAGGTGTATGTGCTGTTGTTGCCGATTGCAGGCGCTCTGCCGCATGTGTTTTCGGCATTTGCCCGCAAGCCAATTTATGGCTACAAGGCTCAGGTTTACTCCTTCTGGGCGATTGCAGGTCTCGGTCTGATCGTTTGGGCGCACCACATGTTCACCAGCGGTATGTCGCTGGGTAGCCAGATTTATTTCATGTACATCACGATGGCGATTTCGTTCCCGCTCGCGGTGCTGTTCTTCTGCTGGATCGCTACGATCTGGCAGGGTTCCATGACCTTTGAGACCCCCATGCTGTTTGCCCTGGGTTCGCTGGTCCTGTTTGGTTGGGGTGGTGTGACCGGTCTGGCCTTGTCGGATGCGGCGGCGGATCCGCAGTACCACAATGCCTACTTCATGGTGGCGCATTTCCATTACGCGTTTTACCCGACTGCGGTGATGGGCGCCATGGCCGCAGTGTATTACTGGCTGCCCAAATGGACTGGCCACATGCTCAACGAAACGCTCGGCCGGTGGCATTTTTGGGTCGCCGTAGTCGGTTTCAACCTGACCTTCATCCCCCAGTTCTTCGTCGGTCTGGCTGGCATGCCGCGTCGCATTCCTGACTATCCGGTGATGTTCGCCGAATGGAACATGATCTCCTCTATTGGCGCCTTCATCCTGGGCGCGTCACACCTGATCTTTGTCTACAACATTGTCAAGACCATTCGTGGCGGTGAAAAAGCCGCTGACAAGTCTTGGGAAGGTGCCGAGGGCCTGGAGTGGACCGTACCATCACCTGCGCCGTACCATACCTTTGAGACCCCCCCGGTCATCAAGTAAGCACGATTGATGTTTTGATGAAGGTGGCAGCCATGCAGGATAACGAGTTCGATGCAGCGGAATGGGAGAAGCGCAAGCGCAACAACAAGCGCTTGGGTTATCTTATGGCTGTCATCGTGTTGGCGATATTTTTGGGATCCATATGGAAATATCGCCCCTTCTGACGGGCATTTCCACCAGCGACCGCCAGCGCCGTAATACCCGCCTGGCGTTCAAGCTTGGTGCGGCTGCCGTTTGCATGGTTGGTTTTGGCTTTGCCATGGTGCCGATGTATGACGTGATTTGCGAGCTCACCGGACTGAACGGCAAAACCAATACCGTGCCGATGGTGGCCGACAAAAATACCCAGGTTGACCTGAGCCGTTCGGTCACTGTGGAATTTTTGAGTCACACCATGCCGGGTGTGGGCTTGACCTTCAAGCCCGAGCAGTTTTCGATTCGTATTCATCCGGGCGAGATTTCGCGCATGAATTACACGGTGACCAACAACAGCGATCAGGTGTTTGTGGGGCAGGCTATTCCGAGCATCACGCCAGCCGTGGTAGCGCAGTATTTTGAAAAACTCGAATGTTTCTGTTTTAACCAGCAAACATTCAAACCGGGTGAAACCCGCACCATGCCGGTGGTGTTTGTGGTCAATCCCAAAATGAGCCGTGATTTTGGAACGGTCACGCTCTCCTACACATTCTTTGAAGCCATTAAGACAAAAAGCTGATCGTTAAGGAAAAAAATGACAAACGCTACTCAACAACCTGTTGCACGCGGCCACTATTTTGTGCCTGCAGCCAGCCATTACTCGACGTTTTTGTCGGTGGGCATCTTTATGCTGGCTCTCGGTTTTATCTTCAGGCTCAATGGCACAGCCCCCGGTATCTGGAGCATGTTGATTGGTGCAGCGCTGATTCTTTATGTGATCGTGGGTTGGTTCGGCGAGTTGATCAGCGAAAACCTGCGCGGTGCCTATACCCAGTGGGAAGACCGCTCGTACCGCATCGGTATGGTCTGGTTCATTTTTTCTGAAGTGATGTTTTTCGCCTGCTTTTTTGGCGCGCTTTATTACATTCGCCGGATTGTCTTGCCCGAGTTGGGTGGTTTTGAGGCAGCGTACTCGCCTTTTGAAAAATTCACCAGCGCCTGGCCCAGCGCCGGTCCCTTGGGTGACGCCTTCACACCTATGCATGCCTGGGGCATCCCGGCGCTCAACACCCTGTTGCTGTTGACATCGGGAGCTACGCTCACCTGGGCCCATTGGGGCTTGATCAAGGGCAAGCAGAGCCAGCTGACCCTCGGTCTGTTTCTGACCGTGGCCTTGGGCGTGACCTTCATGGGTTTCCAGGCCTATGAATATGCACACGCCTATGCCGAGATGGGCTTGACCCTGGGTGCTGGTGTATATGGCGCCACCTTTTACATCTTGACGGGTTTTCACGGCCTGCACGTCACGCTGGGCACAATCATGCTGATCGTGATGCTGGGGCGTGGCATGAAAGGCCACCTCACGGCCCACAACCACTTCTCGTTCGAAGCGGTGGCTTGGTACTGGCACTTTGTGGACGTGGTCTGGCTGATTCTGTTTGTTTTTGTTTACATCCTGTAAGGCAGAAAAGCCTTCTTATTGTTCATGGCCATGCCCGTTGGTACGGGCATCCGGCATCAACCCCGGCCCGGAATCAGGCCGAAATAAAAGCTGACAAGTAGCGCAACAAACAAGGCAATTGACAAACTGATGCGCACCGTCAGGGCTTGAACCACCCGTTTGCGCTTGTGATCGTTGTTCTTGAAGAGCAGGGCAAGTGCACTGAATAGACTTACCAAAATCAGTGCCAAGGTCGCCAGAATTAAAATTTTCGCCAGCATCGCAGTCTCTCTAAAAAAGTTTGACTGCATTATGCTTTTTAACCATTGGCCCATGTCCCTTAAACGTTTCCAATTTCGCTTGATCCCCACACTGGCCATGTTGCTGGGTCTGGCCATGTTTATCTACCTCGGCTTGTGGCAGGCAGGCAAGGGTGATCGTCTGGCCGCCGAGTTGGCGCAACGTGCGCAGCGCAGCCAGATGGCGCCTGCTGCTTTGACGGGGCAATTGCTTGACGCGCCTGCCGCGGCGGATAACGCTTTCACGGTGACCGGCACCTACGAGGCACAGCATCAGATCTTTCTGGACAACCGCCAGGAAAACGACCAGCCTGGTGTGCACGTCATTACGCCCCTGAAAATTGAAGGCAGTGAGACCCGGGTTCTGGTCAATCGCGGCTGGATCGGCTGGACGCAGGGGCGCGCCGTGCTGCCGGTGGTGGCAACACCGGCCGGACGGGTGACGATCACGGGCTTGGCCAACGTGCCCTCCACCAAGAAATTTTTCTTGATGCCGGATCATCCCGAAGTGCAGACCAAGCTCTGGTCGCGCCTGGACTTGGCCCGATTTGAACAGTTGATAGGCCATCCCTTGCAGCCGGTGGTTTTGCAGCAGACAGGTGGTGACGCACCCGACACCCTGGTGCGACACTGGGCTCCGCCGGACGACCGGGTGGCCAAGCACCGCGGTTATGCGTTCCAGTGGTTTGGCATGGCGGCGGCGTTGTTGCTGTTTTTTCTTGTTGCCTGCTTTCGCAAAGGTGATGCTTGATGAGCCAAGCCGAATCAGATGAGGTCCTGGGCCTGACTGTGCACTCCTTGCCCAAGCCGGGTGAGCCGGCTGGCGCCAATGTGAGTGGCCGACTGAAGTTATTGGCTGTGTTCTTGGCTTGTTCATTGCCGGTGCTGGTCGCGTATTTTGTTTTTTACGTTGTCCGGCCTCAGGGTGCTGCGGGTTTTGGTGAGCTGATCACGCCGGTGCGGGAGCTGCCGATAACGCAAGGGGCCGATTTGAATGGTGTCAAGCTGCCTTTGACCTCACTCAAGGGGCAGTGGTTGTTGGTCAAGGTGGATGGCGGCGACTGCCAGCAGGAATGTCAGAAGCAGTTGCTTGTCCTGCGCCAGTTCCGCCTGATGCTCGGCAAGGACATGGACCGCGTGGACTGGCTCTGGCTGATCAGCGACCAAGCACCGGTGGCAGCAACACTTGCCGCGAGCCTGCGACACGACAGCGCGACAGTTCTGCGGGTGGATGCGGGCGTGCTTCAAAGCTGGTTGCCTGCGCCCGCAGGCAAGACACAGCAGGATTTCATTTATGTGGTGGACCCGATGGGTAACGCGATGATGCGTTTTCCGTCGCTGCTTGACAGTGCCAGCGCTGCCAAAGCCAAACGTGACATGGAGCATTTGTTGCGTGCCTCGTTAAGCTGGGATACGCCTGGGCGCCAGGGCGCGCTCCCTCGCAATTGACGCCATGACAGTTCAACCCCTCTACGATTTGACGCCCTTGGCAAGTTTGCTGCTGGTCGGGGCCTTGCTGGCTTTGGGGCCGGTGGCCTGGGTCTATTGGCGCAATCGTCATGACGCGCCTTTGCAACGGGCGCAGGCGCTACGCCTGTTCACCTTGTTCCTGACTTTCGATCTGATCCTGTTTGGCGCTTTCACCCGCCTCACCGATTCCGGCCTGGGTTGCCCGGACTGGCCGGGCTGTTACGGCAACACCTCGCCATTGGGAGCGCATCATGCCATCGTCGCTGCGCAAGCCGCCATGCCCACCGGACCGGTGACGCAGGCCAAGGCGTGGATCGAAATGTTGCACCGCTACCTGGCCACAGGTGTCGGTGCCCTGATCTTGATCATGACGCTCTCTGGCTGGGTGAACTGGCGCAACAGTCAACGCAAAGGGCTGGCGTATCGCGGCGAGCAACTCTCACCGTGGTGGCCGACCTTCACCTTGTTCTGGGTGGGGTTGCAGGGCGCATTTGGCGCTTTGACCGTGACCATGAAGCTTTTTCCGGCGATCGTGACATTACATTTGGCGGGCGCGCTGGTCTTGCTGGCACTTTTGGGTGTGCAGGTGGTGTGTGCTGGGCTAAAGCAGCGTTCGGTCATGACGAGTGTTATGCGTCGCTGGGTGATCTTGGGGTTGGCGCTGCTGGCGCTGCAAATCCTGCTTGGCGGCTGGGTCAGTACCAATTACGCGGTGTTGGCGTGTAATGACTTCCCGCAGTGCCAGAACCGTTGGTGGCCCGAGATGAATTTCAGCCAGGCTTTTGAGTTGTGGCGTCCGCTGGGCCTCACCGCGACGGGCGTAGCGATTGACTTTTCCGCCTTGACGGCCATCCATTACGTGCATCGTTTGATGGCTTACCTGGTGTTGCTCTTGCTGGCCCTGCTGGCTTTGCAATTGAATCGCAACAAGGCGTGGCGGCCGCATGGCCGGGTGCTGGCCGCCCTGCTGGGCTTGCAACTGGCCACAGGGCTGAGCAATGTGGTGCTGGATTGGCCGCTGTTGTCGGCGTTGCTTCACACAGGTGGTGCGGCCGCACTCGTGTTGACCTTGACCTGGATCCTCGCCAGCGCGCAAGCTGCGGTGCTCGCAGAAACGGGAAGATTGTCATGAGTAAGTCGTCCCCCTCTGTTGCGATGTCGGTGTTTGGGCAGTATTACGCGTTGACCAAGCCGCGTGTGATTCAGTTGATTGTTTTTTGCGCCTTGATCGGCATGGTACTGGCGGTTCCCGGCCTGCCGTCCTGGCGCGAGGTCGGCGTGGCCACCGTTGCCTGTCTGGGTATCTGGCTGGTCGCAGGTGCCGCGGCCGCGTTCAATTGCATCATCGAGAAAAGCATTGACGCCAAGATGAAGCGCACCGCCTGGCGACCGACGGCCAAGGGCGAATTGCAAGACTGGCAAACACTGCTGTTTTCAGCCACCTTGTGTGCGCTCGGCTCGGTGCTGCTCTACTTCGTGGTCAATCCGCTCACCATGTGGCTGACGTTTGCCACCTTCATTGGCTACGCGGTGATTTACACGGTGATTTTGAAACCACTGACGCCGCAAAACATAGTGATCGGGGGGGCTTCCGGAGCCATGCCCCCGGTGCTGGGCTGGGCTGCGATGGCCGGCAATGTCGGGCCCGAGGCATTGATCCTGTTCCTGATCATCTTCCTGTGGACGCCACCCCATTTCTGGGCGCTGGCGCTTTACCGGGTGGAGGACTACCGGAAGTCGGGCCTGCCGATGCTGCCCGTGACCCATGGCAATGCGTTCACCCAGCTGATGGTGTTGCTCTACACCTTCATCCTGTTGGCCGCGTGCCTGCTGCCTTACATCTACGGCATGAGTTCGTGGCTGTATCTGGTGGTGGCCGTGGTGCTCAACGCCGGTTTCATTTTGCATGCCTGGTGGCTGTGGCGTGATTATTCTGATTTGCTGGCGCGCAAAACCTTCCGTTTTTCACTCATTCATTGTTTGCCGCGCTGTTGATCGACCATTACCTCTGACCGTTCGGGGCTGATCGGGCCCGGTTTATGATCGACTTCATGAACAAACGAAACGCGCTTAAGTCAATCACCGCTTTCACCCTGGTGACCGGTACGGCAGGACTTTTTTCGGCCTGCTCACCCAAGACACCCCAATTCACCGCCATCGACATCACTGGTGCAGATTACGCCAAAGGTTTTTCTCTAGCCGACCACAACGGAAAGATCCGCACTCTCCAGGATTTCCAGGGCAAGGTGGTCATGATGTTTTTCGGCTACACCCAGTGCCCCGACGTGTGCCCGACCTCCATGGCCGAGATGGCCCAAGTCAAGCAGCTGTTGGGCAAGGACGGAGAGCGCGTCCAGTGCTTGTTTGTCACGGTCGATCCCGAGCGCGACAAGCCGGAAATGCTCAAGGAATACATGGCTGCCTTTGACCCCACATTTCTGGCGTTGGTGCCCACGCCCGAGCAGTTGGTCTCGCTGGCCAAGGACTACAAGGTCTATTACAAAAAGGTCGACGGGAAGACCCCGACCAGCTACACCATGGATCACACGGCAGGCAATTACATCTATGACCCGAGCGGCAAATTGCGCCTGTTTACGCGTTACGGCACCAAGCCTGAATTGACTGCGGCCGACATCAGGCAATTGCTTGCCAGCTAGGGCCTTGACAGGGCAAAGCCAGCCGGGTTACTGGTTGCTCACACCCAGTTTTTTGATGACGCCACCAAAAACCAGGGTGTCCGCCTGAATGCGTTTGGCCAGCCCCTCGGGTGAAGAGCCCACCACCTGCCAGCCCTGGGCGAACAGCTGTTGCCGTATTTCAGGTGATCGGGAAATGTCGCTGACGAGGGTGGCCAGCTTGGCAATGATGGCCGGAGGCGTGGACTTGGGCGCCGCGATGGCGTTCCAGATTTCCAGGTTGAAATTGGGCACACCTACCTCAGCCATGCTGGGCAACTCGGGCGCCAGTGGGCTGCGGCCACTGGACGTCACACCGATGGCACGTAATTTGTCACTCTTGACCTGCGTCTGGGCCAGTGCGGGCGGCAGCATTGATAACTGTAATTGGCCGCCGATCATGGCTGTGGCTACCTGGGCGTAACCTGGATAGGGCACGTGGACAGCCTTGGCACCAGTCGTGTTCTGGAGCAGTTCCATGCCAATGTGTCCAATGGTGCCGACGCCGGGCGAGCCATAACTCCAGCGGTCACCGGCCTTCTTGGCTGCTGCCAGAAACTCTTGGGCGTTGGCGCCGGGAGCGGCTTTTTGTGCCATCAGCACCAGCGGCGACACGCCAACCAGGCTCACGGGTAACAAGTCCTTGAGCGGGTCATAACTCAAGCTGGGGTTGAGTAATTTGGCCGTGGTCATGTTGCCGTTGATCATCAGGCCAAAGGTATGGTTGTCGGTGGCTTTGGCCACGTAGTCGGCGCCAATGTTGCCGCCGGCGCCCACCTTGTTCTCG
>JBEGLK010000193.1:0-4670 GCA_041183605.1 Pseudomonadota bacterium | reverse complement strand
GGCTTTTGCCGAGCCGTTGCTGGCCTCCGAAGAACTCGACACCGGTGAAAACATCCTGGCCCACGCCGACGCGGTGGCCGCCATCTTGCGTGGCATCGGCGGCTCCGAGGCCATGCAGGCGGCCAGTTACCTGGTCTACACCTGCGACCACCTGACACGACCTCAAGAGGTCATTGCCAAAGCCTTTGGCGACAACTTTGCCGCGCTGGCCATGGAAACCACCAAGCTGGTGCGGGTGCAGCGCCAGGCGCGCCAGGTGCGCATGCGCGGTGCCACGCCCGGGCTGCAAACCGTTGCCATGCAAACCGAAAACGTGCGCAAGATGCTGCTCGCGTTCTCGCGCGACCTGCGCGTGGTCATGCTGCGCCTGGCCTCGCGTCTGCAAACCCTGCGCTTTTTTGCCGCCACCAAATTGCCCGTGCCCGACGGCATCGCCGCCGAGGCGCTGCAGGTCTTTGCGCCGCTGGCCAACCGCCTGGGCATTTGGGAAATCAAGTGGGAAATGGAAGACCTGGCGTTTCGTTTCCAGGAGCCCGACACCTACCGCCAGGTGGCCAAATGGCTTGACGAAAAACGCGCTGAGCGCGAGGCCTATGTTGAGCGCCTGCGCGCCCGCCTGCAGGCCGACCTCATCGCCAACGGCCTCAGCGCCAAGGTCTCGGGCCGGCCCAAACACATCTACAGCATCGTCAAGAAAATGCGCGGCAAGGGGCTTGACTTCGAGCATGTGTACGATGTCCGCGCCTTGCGCATTGTGGTCGCCAGCGTGCCTGAGTGTTACGCCGCCCTGAGCTGGGTGCACAGCCACTTCACACCGATTGCCGAAGAATTTGACGACTACATCGCCAAGCCCAAGGTCAACGGCTACCAGTCCCTGCACACCGTGGTGCGCGACAGCGGCGGCCAGGTCTGCGAGATCCAGATCCGCACCCAGGCCATGCACGACCACGCTGAAAACGGCGTTGCCGCCCACTGGGCCTACAAAGAAGCAGGCGCCAAAGGTTACGCCGGTGTCTCGGCCAGCGGCGCCTACGACGCCAAGATCGCCGTGCTGCGCCAGCTGCTGGCCTGGGAGCGCGACCTGTCGGGCACCCAAACCCAGGGCATGCTTGACGACCTCATCTACGTGCTCACGCCCGAGGCTGCCATCGTCGAGCTGCCGCAAGGTGCCACTGCGGTCGACTTCGCCTACAGCGTGCACACCAGCCTGGGCCACCGCTGCCGCGGCGCGCGGGTCGACGGTGCCATGGTGCCGCTCAACACCCCGCTCAAAAACGGCCAGACCGTCGAAATCATCACGGTGAAGGAGGGCGGCCCCTCACGCGACTGGCTCAACCCCGACGCGGCCTACATCGTCAGCCACCGTGCGCGCACCAAGGTACGCGCCTGGTTCAACGCGCTGGCCATGGAAGAAACCATCGCCAAAGGCCGTGATGCGGTTGAAAAACTGCTCCAGCGCGAGGGCAAAACCGCCATCAATCTCGAAGACCTGGCGGCCCAACTCGGCTTTGACTCGGCAGAAGACCTGTTCGAGGTGGTCGGCAAAGAAGAATATTCACTGCGCCCCATCGAACAGCTGTTGCGCCCCGACGAAGCCCCGCAGCACGACCTGGACGCACCGCTCATCCGCAAGCCGCGCAGCGACAAAAACCCCAGCAAGGGCGGCCTGCTCGTGGTGGGGGTTGACTCGCTCATGACGCAAATGGCCAAATGCTGCAAACCGGCCCCGCCAGACGCCATCTGCGGCTTTGTCACCCGCGGCAAGGGTGTCAGCGTGCACCGTGTGGACTGCCCCAATCTGAAGGAAATGGTTGCCAAAAATGGCGAGCGCCTGATCGACGTCGAATGGGGCCTGAACCAGGCCGCCGGCGGCTCGGTGTTCCCGGTCGACGTGGCCGTCCAAGCCATTGACCGCCAGGGCTTGCTGCGCGACATCTCCGAGGTTTTCACCAAGGAAAAAATGAACGTCATCGGTGTGCAAACCCAATCCATCAAAGGCATCGCCTGGATGACCTTCACCGTGGAGGTTGCCGACTCCGGTCGCCTGCACAAAGTGCTGGGCCTGGTGGCCGAGTTGCCCGGCGTGCGCTCGGCCCGGCGCAGGTAATTCTGATTTTTTGTAGGGCCGAATTCATTCGGCCAGGCCAATGGCAGTCGACCCTGCAGCGATCAAGACAGCATAAAGCGCGTCAAGCCATTAATTCCAGGCTGTGGCAGGTGTGCACCTCCCAAGCTGGCGACAAAGACGCCGAAACTGCGACCACACTTGATAATTCGCAACGAAGCTGAATCCAGGCTGTTGTAACCAGATGTTGAAAGGCGTAGTCTGATTGCCAGATTGGCCCACTATTGGAATCACCCGAATGGCGTGGCCGACCCGTTTTTTCATGAGGAGGCATCATGTCAACACTACATCTTCCCAAGAAGTTCGAGCACTTCAGCCATGACCTGAAAGAGAGCGATCCGGGGGCGTGGATCGTTTCTGCCGTTGGTAGCGTGCTCCTTGTCCTGATTCTGGCGGCGTTCTATTACCATTGACCCGATCCAGTCACTCACCCGTTCAGTCATGAAATTGAGCCGTTTTTTGCTTTGCGTTGCAACTTCACTGGTCATGGCAAGCGCCAGCGCTGGCAGCGACGTTGTTTTGATAGACCACATGGAGAAGGCCTACACCGTTTACGCCGGATTACCTCTGGATCGCGCAAAAGATGCAAAAAGCAAGCTTGAAGGCAAGCCGGTAGACATGGTGCCTTTCGACCAATTTGCAGACAATCAGAAAAACATCATTGGCGACCGAATCATCAGACACGACTACCCTGGCGGCAGGACAGAGGAGGGCATCGTCGCCTTGATCAAGAAATATCCGGGTACGCCCTTTGGTGTCACCTGGAACGGCGGGATCGCCTTTACAAGAAACGACTATCAGGTGGCCAAAAAAACCTTCGAGGCCTTCAATACGTCAGCGGGCTTTACCAAACCAGAACCTGAAAAAGACCCTGTTGCGCCCATCAACCATCTCAAGCCATTGCTCGGTTGGTGACTCTGTGGCTTAGCGCGTCGACTCCATGATGCTGCGGTTCACCAGCGGGGGCGCATCGCCCATGTGAAACGCCAGCTTGCGGTCGCGCAGCGCGGCATCGTCGGCGGTGACGCGCTCGAACCGGCGCAAGTGGTCGTTCCACGACTCGTCTTCCACCATCTCGACAAAGCGGCCCGGTTCGTTGATGTCCTGCAGCAGCTCCCACGACAGCGCGCCATGGCGCAGCCGGCTGCGGCGGCTTTCCTGCATCAGCTCGCGAAATTCTGCGGCGCGTTCGGGGTCAATCCGGTATTCCACCGTCATCATCACATGCCCTTCCGTCGGGGGCTCGTCCACCTCGGGCCGGCGAAATTTGGACGGTGAAGGCGTCAGGTCTTCCACCAGGCCTTGCCCCGGCATGAGCCGGTTGACCAGCGCAATCGCCAACAAGCCGGCCACAGCCGCCAGCCCCACGCTCAGGTGCACGTCGCTCAGGGTGGCAATCTGCCCCCAAAACGCCGCGCCCAAGGCGGTGGCACCCATGATGGCCATCTGATAAAACGACATGCCGCGTGCGCGCACCCAGTCGGGCAAACACATTTGCGCCGAAACCGTCAGCGTATTGGCCGCCGTGATCCACGACGTTCCCACCACCACCATGGCCAACACCGCCACCCAGGTGTAGGGCGTGAACGCAATCACCAGCATCGCCAGCGCCTGCGTGGCCGTGCCGCTGAGCACCAGCGCGTCACGCTTGAAGCGTCGCCGCAGACGCGGCATGAAGGCCGTCATGCCAACCGCCCCCGCACCCATGGCGGCCAGCAGCAAGGTGTAGGTGCCACCACCACCTTTCAGGTTTTTGGCCAGCAAAGGCAGCAAGGCCAGCAGGGCGGTGGCCGAGAAGAAAAAGATCGCGGTGCGCACCAGCACACCCTTGAGGTGGTACGACTGCCACATGTACTGCACGCCAATGCGGATGGCACTGCTCAGCCGCTCGCGTCCCAGCGGGTGCAGCTTGTGCTCGCGCCGCCAGCGGTAGATGACCACGGCCGCAGCCATCGACAACACGGCATTGATCAGGAACACCCAATCGCTGCCCACGCTGGCAATCAGCACACCCGCCACCAGCGGGCCCACAATGCGCGAAAAGTTCACCGACACCCCATTGAGCGCCAGTGCCGCGGGCAACTGGGTGCGCGGCACCAGCTCGGGCATGATGGCCGCAAACACCGGCCAGCGCATGGCCACCCCTACGCCATTGGCAAACAACAGCACCAACAGCAGCACGGGCGACAACAGGTCCAAAAAGAGGGCGATGCTGAGCAAACTCGTCACCACAGCCACCCAAATCTGGGTTGCCAAAAAGTAACGCCTGCGGTCAAGAATGTCGGCCAGCGCGCCACTGGGCAGGCCGAGCAGGAACACCGGCAAACTCGCCGCCGTCTGCACCAGTGCCACCCAGAGCGGCGTGGAGGTGAGCGAGGTCATGGTCCAGGCCGCTGCCACATCGCCCATCCACATGCAGATATTGACCACCAGCCAGGTGGTCCACAACATGCCAAACACGCGGGAGCGAAACGGCGCCAGCGGCGACACATCGTCGTCTGCGGGCGCAGCGGTCAATTCAGGTGGGGTGGTTTCAGCCATGGGT
>JBEGLK010000192.1:0-10360 GCA_041183605.1 Pseudomonadota bacterium | reverse complement strand
CCATGCCGTGAAACAGCATGGCGCCAATACTTGCAGTGCAACGGTGTTCAATGGTCTGAGCGGGTCGCTCGCCATCGGCTGACAAATGTAAAACATAAGGTTCAGCCAGTGCTTGGCAGATTTTTTGAGCCAACATGTCAACCTGACTGTGCGCTTGCCCCCTGTCAGGAGCAAGCTCATTGAGCACAACAACAAACTCATCGCCACCAAATCTGGCCACTGTGTCAATTTCCCGGACACAGCTCTTGAGTCGTCTGGCTGCTTCGATCAAGAGCAGATCACCTGCACCATGGCCGTAGGTGTCATTGACGGGTTTGAAGTTGTCCAGGTCCAGAAACAAAACGGCGCCAAATTCTGATTTTCGTTTGCCTGCCAGCATGGCCTGGGTCAAGCGGTCAGCCAGCAACATCCGGTTGGCCAGGCCTGTGAGTGGATCAAAGTAGGCCAATTGACGCACCAGTTCTTCAGCCTGTTTGCGCTCGGTCACATCCCGTGCGGTTGCGACAACACCCAATACCTCCCCAGCCCCATCACGATACACGCTGGCGTTGTAAAGCACGTCAATGATTTTCCCGGATGCATGGCGGACGGCCAATGGGTAATCAATCACCCGCCCCTGTTCAAATGCCTGCTGGTAGCTCTTGCGGGCCTGCTCAGGTTCAGTAAAGTAGTTCGCAAAGTCACTGCCAATCAAATCTTTTCGATCAACGCCCTTGATCTTCTCGCTGGCCGTATTGACGTCGGTAATTTTGCCTTGGGCATTGATGGTGACCATGGGATCCAGACTGGCGTCAAACAGACTGCGTGAATATTGGGCGAGAGCATGCAAATTTTTCTTGGCCAACAACAAGCGAAACCCCAGCATCAAAATCAAAGCGATCGCCAGGACAGCAGAGATGACCTGCCAGCGGTATCGATTGCCAACATCCGTCAGCGTAAATGAGGGCATGGCATCAAATGGCGGCAAACGCAGCTCCCTGAGCAAGTCAGCCACCGGCGTGTAATCAACGGGGACAACAAAGCCTTGAATTCCAATGGACCGAACCACAGCCGTGTTGTCCTCAATTCGCAAAAGCGTGGCCGCCACCTTCCTGGCCAGACTTTCATCAACCTGTGGCATGGCGGCAAATGGCCATTCGGGGTAAAGACGGGTTGAAATCAGCCTGGAAGTCCCGGGAGCACTTTTGTCGTTGAGCACCCGGATGTCTTTGAGGTCCAGTTTCCCCTGCCTCGCCAAGTCTTCCAGAATTCCGGTACGTACAAAGCCAACATCCGAATGCCCACTGAGCACGTTGGCTACAACATTGTCATGTGGCTGACCCGTAATGACCAATTTATTGCTTTTTTGCAAGGTGATGCCATGCGTTTTGAGTTCATAGGCCTGCATCAGGTAGCCACCCATGGATTCGGTACCGACCGTTGCGATGGTCTTGCCCCTGATATCGTTCAGTACCTGAATATCAGACCTGTCGGCCCGACTAAAATGTCGGCCCGACTAAAAATAACACCACCAAAGTTGGTGGAACCTTGTCCCTTCTCCAAGGTCGCCAAGGTCGCTAAAGGTGATGACAGTCCGTGACGCTGGGTGAGTAAAACATAATGACCCGGGTTGGTCAGGACAAAATCAATTTGTCGGTTGGCGACAGCTTCAGTCAACTCCGGAAAGGAATATGCCTCGACGATGAAATCGCGATCCGGGACAAGCTGATGGAGTGCTTTGGCCAAGGGTTGCCATTGAACCAGCATTTGTGCTTTGGGGCGGAACGCGAGCACACCAATTTTCACCGGCTCAGCCGCGTTGGCGAAACTCATGAATAAAAATGCAGTGCCCAGGACGATGGCGAAATGGAGCACCAGCCGCGCAAAAAACGGCTTCATTGCTCTGTCGTGTTCCGGAACAATGGGCGTCCAACGAAGATGTCTAGCCATACTGGTACTTGATCAGGAGTGCGCGTTAGCTACTTGCGGTTTTTGGGTTTTCTCTCCATGTTGAGATCATAATCAGGTCTTGAGTCCCTTGGCAGAAGACTGTTCTCATCTGATGAAAGAAGCAAACATTCGCATGGTGCTCGGAAAGCACCGATCAATCGTGTCAGTCAGCGCTGGCATAGAGGAATTGCTTGGCTTCAGTCCCCAGGATTTCCTGAGTGAAAGTACCCTGTTGGAGGCGCGCATCCACAAGGATGACGATGACGTTGCCGCCCTGCTGTTTAGCGACAACATTGAACCCATCCATGGCAGTGTGAACTTTCGCCTTCGGCACGCAGACGGGCGCATCATTTGTGTCAAGGGTGAATTCAAGAAATCTGCGTCTGACAGGGCCGATGCCAGTCAGCTCGAATTGCGCTTGTCAGCTCGAATTGCGCTTGATCGATGCGAAGTCCCTTCCCCGCACGATGGATGTCACGTCGAATACGGCCAACTTCCGGGCCATGATGGACTACACCGATGACTACATCTATTTCAAGGATCGCAACCACGTTTTCACGGGTGCCAGTCAGACCCTGGTGTCGATTTGTGATCCGGCAGATCACTGGACCGATCTGCTCGGAAAAACAGACTATGACGTTTTTCCGGAAGCGCTGGCAGATGTCTATTACCAGCTTGAAAAGAAAGTTTTTGCCGGGGCTAACGCAGCGCACGAAGTGCAGAAGTTCCTGCGCCAAGACGGAAAAAGAGGCTGGGTTGACAACCGCAAGTACCCGATACGAAACGATGCGGGTGAAGTCATCGGACTTTTTGGGATTGCCCGGGATATTACCGAACTCAAGGAAAACGAGAGCCAGCTCAAGCGCCTGAACCGTGACCTGCGCCTGCTCAGTGACTGCAACATGGCGCTTATCCATGCCAAGGAAGAAAACCGCCTGCTGCTTGAGATCTGTCGCCTTTGTGTTGACAAGGCTGGCTACCTCATGGCCTGGGTCGGTTATGCCATGGAGGACGCCGACAAGAAGGTGCAGCCCGTGGCGCAATGTGGTGATCATGCCGGCTACCTTGAGAACGCCAAAATCTCATGGGCGGACAACGTGTATGGTCATGGACCAACCGGGACGGCAATTCGCACAGGCCAGGCACAAGTCAGTCGCAACATCCTCCACGATCCCAACATGAAACCCTGGCGGGATCAGGCTTTGCAACGCCATTACCAGTCTTCGCTGGCGCTGCCTTTGATTTGTGATGAAAAAGTGCTGGGTGCCTTGATGCTTTATGCCAGCGAAGCCGATGCTTTTGACACGGAGGAATTACGTCTGCTTATGGAGCTGGCCGGTGACCTGGCCTTTGGTATCGTGACACTGCGTACTGCGGTTCAACACGCGGAGGTACAGCAGCAACTTGAATTCCTTTCCCATTTCGATGCGCTGACCAAATTGCCCAATCGTCTGCTGCTGCAGGACCGATTCGAACAGGCGGCAGCTGTCGCCAGGACCGAAGCCAGCGCGACGGTTGCCTTTTTGTATCTCGACCTCGACCGTTTCAAACAGATCAACGACAGTCTGGGGTATGCCGTGGGCGACCAGGTTCTGGTCATGTCGGTTGAACGGCTTCAGCAATGTATTCCAAAGACGGCGACGCTCAGCCGTATGAGCGGTGACGAATTCGTGGTGTTGTTGAGCGGCGACGATGATGTCGCGCGCATTGTGACTTGCGTGACAACCATCCTCGAAAGATTTTCAGAGCCCTTCGAGGTCGCAGACAGCCACTTGAGTGTTCCCTGCACGATTGGCATCAGCCTGTTTCCCTCGGATGGTGACGATTTCAACGCTTTGATCAAACAGGCGCGTGCGGCGGTGGACAGCGCCAAGGATGCGGGACGAAACACCTACCGGTTTTTCTCGAAAAACATGAACGAGGGATTGGCCGAGCAGATTCGACTCACGGGCGACTTTCCCCAAGCTATTCGGAATCAAGAATTTCTGCTGCATTACCAGCCTCAGGTGGACATTCGAAGCGGCCGCATCACCGGCGTCGAAGCCCTCGTGCGTTGGCAGCATCCGGTGCATGGCTTGATTCCACCAGAACGCTTCATTGCCCTGGCGGAGCGCAGTGGTCACATCGTGCAGATGGGTGAATGGGTGCTCAATGAAGCCTGCCGACAGGCCAGGGTCTGGTCGGATCGTTATCCGGCCGCACCGGTGATGGCCGTGAATCTCTCGGCCATCCAGTTCAAGCGCGGCAAGGTAAATAATCTTGTTGAATCTGCGCTGGCGGCGTCAGGCTTGCCGGCCGGATTGCTGGAGCTTGAACTCACCGAGTCCATCCTGTTGCAGGATGTGGATGCCACCGTGAAAACGCTGGGCGACCTGAAAGCGATGGGGGTCAAACTGTCCATTGATGACTTCGGAACCGGCTACTCCAGCCTCTCCTACCTGAAGCAACTGGCGGTCCACAAGCTCAAGATTGACCGATCCTTCGTGACGAACATGACGGAGGACCCCGATGGCGACTCGATCGTGCGGGCGATCATTGACCTGGGACACATCCTGCACCTCACGGTCATTGCCGAGGGCGTGGAAACAGAGGCGCAGCGGGCCTTGCTGGAGGTGTCGGGCTGCGACGAGGCGCAAGGTTATCTGTTCAGCCGGCCCGTCCCTGCCGCTCAATTTGAGCGACTGCTGGACCCAGGCGTACTGGGCAATGCCCGGGGAGGGGACATGCCGCAGTCAACTCTCCATTCCCCTGTGTAGTCGCCATTGCTTCACCAGTGCATAAATCGCCGGAATCACGGCCAGCGTCAGCACCGTGCTGGAGATCATGCCGCCCACCATGGGCGCGGCGATGCGGCTCATCACTTCAGAACCGGTGCCGGTGCCCCACATGATGGGGAGCAGTCCCGCCATGATGGCCACCACGGTCATCATTTTGGGGCGCACGCGTTCCACAGCACCTTCCATGATGGCGGCGTACAGGTCACCGATCTGGGGCACACGACCGTCAGCCTGACAACGGGTCTTGATGGCTTCCCAGGCGTGGTCCAGATAAATCAGCATGATGACGCCGGTCTCGGCCGCCACGCCAGCGAGCGCGATGAAGCCGACGGCGACTGCCACCGACAGGTTGTAACCCAGCCACCACATCAGCCAGATACCGCCCACCAGCGCAAACGGCACCGACAGCATCACGATCAGGGTTTCGGTGATGCGCCGGAAGTTCAGGTACAGCAGCAGGAAGATTGACAGCAGCGTGACCGGGATCACCACCTTCATTTTGGCGATGGCATGCTCCATGTTCTCGAACTGGCCGCTCCAGGTCACGTAATATCCACTCGGAAAAGTGACATGTTCTGCCACGGCCTTCTTGGCGTCGCGCACATAACTGCCGATGTCGCGATCCCGGATGTCCACGTAGATGTAGGCGGACAGCAGTGCGTTCTCGGTGCGGATGCCGGGTGCGCCCTTGGCCACCACCACCTTGGCCAGCTGGCCCAGCGGCACCATGGCGCCTTCAATGGTCGGCACCAGCACCTGACTGGCGATCTGCTGCGGGTCGCTGCGCAGCTCGCGCGGGTAACGCACACTCACGCCATAACGCTCGCGGCCTTCCACCGTGGTGGTCACCATCTCGCCACCGAGCGCGGTGCCCACCACATCGAGCAGGTCACCCACCGACAGACCGTAACGCGCCAGTTGGGTTCGGTCGGGTTCGATGTTGAGGTAAAAACCACCGGTGATGCGTTCGGCAAAAGCGCTGCTGGTGCCAGGCACCGCTTTCACCACGGTCTCGATTTGGCGCGCCAGTTTTTCCATTTCATCGAGGTCCTTGCCAAACACCTTGATGCCGATCGGCGTGCGGATGCCGGTGGACAACATGTCGATGCGCGCCTTGATCGGCATGGTCCAGGAGTTGGCGACACCCGGGAATTGCAGCGCCTTGTCCATTTCGGCAATCAGCTTGTCGGTGGTGAGGCCGGCGCGCCATTCCGATTCGGGCTTGAGGTTAATCACGGTTTCGAACATCTCGGTCGGCGCCGGGTCGGTGGCGGTGTTGGCGCGTCCGGCCTTGCCGTAAACCGAGGCCACCTCGGGGAAACTCTTGATGATCTTGTCCTGGGTTTGCAGCAACTCGGCCGCCTTGGTGATCGACATGCCGGGCAGCGAGGCGGGCATGTAGAGCAATGAACCCTCGTTGAGGGTGGGCATGAATTCGGAACCCAGTCTGGAGGCAGGGTAGTAGGACAGGCCGAGCGTTACCAGCGCCAGCAACACGGTCAGCTTTTTCCAGCGCATCACGGCCGCAATGATCGGGCGGTAGACCCAGATCAGAAAGCGGTTCACCGGGTTCTTCGCCTCGGGCATGACCTTGCCGCGGATGAACAGCAGCATCAGCACCGGCACCAGTGTGACCGACAGCAGCGCAGCCCCCGCCATCGCAAAGGTCTTGGTGTAGGCCAGTGGTGAAAACAGCCGACCCTCCTGGCCTTCGAGTGAAAACACGGGCAGGAAGGACACGGTGATGATCAACAGCGAGAAAAACAGCGCCGGGCCGACCTCCTTGCAGGCGACCAGCATGGCCTCAAAACGGTCGCTGGTGCTGTGTTTCTCGGGCAGACGCTCCAGGTGTTTGTGCGCGTTTTCGATCATCACAATCGCGGCGTCAATCATCGCGCCAATCGCAATCGCAATGCCGCCCAGGCTCATGATGTTGGAACTCATGCCGAGCAGGCGCATGGCAATGAAGGCCATCAAGATGCCGACCGGAAGCATCAAAATGGCGACCAGCGCGCTGCGCACATGCATCAGGAACACCACACACACCACGGCCACGATCAATGACTCTTCGAGCAGCGTGCGTTTGAGTGTGTCGATGGCGCGCTTGATGAGTTCGGAGCGGTCGTACACCGTTTGCACCGTGACACCGGCGGGCAGGCCGGGGCCGATTTCCTCGATCTTGGCTTTGATGTTGGCGATCACCAGACACCACCTCACCTTCGCCATTGAGTTCGGTCACGCCGCGGCGTTCATCCGGGGTCAGCTCGACGCGTGCGATGTCGCGGATCAGCACCGGTGTGCCCTTGTCGTTTTTCACCACCAGCATCTCGATGTCTGCCTGGCCGCGCAGGTAACCCATGCCGCGCACCATGTATTCGGTCTCGGCCATTTCCACCGCGCGGCCACCGACGTCACGGTTCGAGTCGCGCAGCACCTGGGCGACTTTCATCAGCGGGATGTTGTAGGCGCGCAGCTTGACCGGGTCCACCGTGACCTGGTAGGTCTGCACAAAGCCACCGACCGACGCCACTTCGGCCACACCATGCGCCTTGGTCAACTGGTAACGCACGTACCAGTCCTGGATGCTGCGTAACTCGGCCAGGGTTTTGTCTTTGGCCAGCAGCGCGTACTGGTAAACCCAGCCCACACCCGTGGCGTCGGGTCCGATCTGCGGCGTGACGCCCTTGGGCATGCGTCCGGAGGCAAAGTTGAGGTATTCCAGCACACGCGAACGCGCCCAGTAGATGTCGGTGCCATCCTCAAAAATGATGTAGACGAAGGAGGCGCCAAAGAACGAAAAGCCGCGCACCACTTTTGATTTGGGCACCGACAACATGGCCGATGTCAACGGGTAGGTGACCTGGTCTTCCACTACCTGCGGCGCCTGGCCGGGTACCTCGGTGTAAACAATGACCTGCACGTCCGACAGGTCGGGCAGCGCATCGATGGGTGTGCGCAGCACGGCAAAAATGCCGGCCACGACGATGAACAGGGTCGCCAGAAGTACCAGAAAGCGGTTGCGACCGGACCAGTCAATGATGTTGGAAAGCATGATCAGGGCTTGACGCTGGTGATGACCCATTCGCCGGGTTGGCGCTCAACGAACTCGACCGAGACCTTGGCGCCTGGTTTGAGTTTTTTGAGCAGTGACTCATTGGCCAGCTTGAACTCCATGGTCATGGCCGGCCATTTGAGGCTGGCCACCGGGCCGTGGGCCAGGCTGACGCTGCCGGCCTTGGCATCCACTTCCTCAACCGTTCCGTTTGCATGATGGCCGGTGCCGGCGGGAGCCGCTGGCGAGGTGGCCGATGCGGCTGGTGCTGCTGTCGGTGCGTTGGAGAAACCGCCCACGGCCGCCTTGAGGTTGCTCTCGGCATCGATCAGGAAGTTGGCCGACACCACCACGGCTTCCCCCTCTTTCAGGCCGCTGAGCACTTCCAGGTAGTTGTCGTTGCGCGCACCGGTCCTGACTTCTCGCGGCTCGTAGCGGCCTTCCTTGAGTTGCACCAAGACCAACTTGCGTGTGCCGCTGTCAATCACCGCGGATGCCGGCACGGTGACACCGGGTGCCTTGGCCTTGACCTGCATTTCCACCTGCGCAAACATGCCCGGCTTGATCAGCAAGCCAGGGTTCGCCAGCTCCACACGCACCGGTACCGTCCGCGTCTCGGGTTTGAGTGTGGGGTACACATAGGTCACCGTGCCGGTGAAAACCTTGTCTGGATAAGCGTTGATATTGATCAGCGCCTTGGCACCATTCTTGACCAGCGCCAGGTCTTGTTCAAACACGTCGGCGATGACCCACACACGTGACAGGTCAGCCACCTGATAAAGCATTTCGCCAGGCATGAAACGCATGCCCTGCACCGCCTTTTTCTCCATCACGATGCCAGTGGCCGGAGAGCGGAAAGTGAGCGTGCGTTGGGTGGCGCCAGTGGTCGTCAGCGCCTTGATCTGCTCGTCGGAAATGTCCCAGTTTTTCAGGCGCAGCAAGCTGGACTGGGCCAGCTGTTGCATGCCAGCCTGCGCCTGGCTGCCTGCGTCCTTGAGCGCGGCCACGCCCTGCGCTGCAATCGCATACTCACGCTGGGCCGACACCAGTTCGGGGCTGTAGGCCTCAAACAAGGGCTGGCCTTTGACAATGGGCTGGCCGGTCACATTGACGTGCAGGCGCTCCACATAACCTTCAAACTTCGGGGCGATGGTGAACAGTTGGCGTTCGTCGGGTTCGATTCGACCCGCGGCGCGCACGGTTCTGTCAAGGCTGCGTATTTGTGCGGCTTCCGTGCGGACGCCAAGTTTTTGAACTTTTTGCGTGCTGATCACCACCTGGCCCGGTGTCACTGCTTCCTCTTCGGCAGCACCGGCATACACCGGGATGTAGTCCATGCCCATCGGGTCCTTCTTGGGTGTGGGCGAGGTGTCTGGCAGGCCCATCGGGTTGCGGTAGTAGAGCAGCTTCCTGGCGGGCTGGGCTGCGCCTTCTCCGGTGCCAGCCGGCGCAGTGACAGGGGCTACAGCGGTGACATCGGTTGCGTGCCCCCGCGTGCCAAAGTAATAACCACCCGAGCCTGCCAGGGCGATCAACACCACGGCCTCAGCCACCAGCCATCCAGTGCTTGTTTTCATAGTTCTTCCCCAATGATTTTTTCTACTTCTGCCAGCCGCATGCGTGTTTCCAGCTGTGCCTTGAGCTGACTTTGTTTGGCCTGGCGCACTTGGCGTTGGGCCTCCAGCAGCGTGGCAAAGTCCAGCTTGCCGTTTTCGTAGCCGGCCAGGGCTGCCTGAAAAGTCAATTCAGCCTGGGGCAGCAGGCTGGACTTGGCAAGTTGCTCGGTGTGTTGGGCAGTTTCAATGCCAGCCAGGTTTTCCGACAAATCCGATGCCAGCTGGTTGGCCACCGCGGCGCGGCGTGTTTGCGCCGCCTCCAGCATCGCCTGTGCCTCGCGCTCCTGCGCCCGGCGCGTGCCCTGCTGCAGCGGAATGTTCATCTCCAGCATCAAGCTCCACTCGCTGATCCGGCTCTGCACTTGTGTGGGTGTGATGGCCAGCGTGAAATCGGGATAACGGTTTTTGATGCTGAGCTCACGTGAGAGTGTTGCTGCCTTGATGCGAGCGTCTTCCGAGAAAATCTGCGGGTTGTTTTGGCGCGCCTTCTCTATCAGGGTGTCGGCATTCAGTTTGACCGCTGCGGGCAGCGTCGGCAGGCTTGCGGGGGCCGCCAGTGGAGCGTTCAAGGGGCGGGCCAGCAAGGCGTTGAGCCGTGCATCGGCCTGGCGTGCCTCGCCGTCCAGCGCCACCAGTTCGGTTTGCATGGTGGTTTGTTCCACCTGGGCGCGAATGGCATCCTGCTGCATGGCCAGGCCTCCGGCGTAACGCACCTGCGCCACGCTGGCGAGCCGGTTCGTCAGGTCCAGCAGCTCTTGTGTGAGCTTTTTGGTGTGATACACAAAATAGCGTTGGGCATGGGTGGTCTTGATTTTGGCGGCCAACTCAGCCCAAGTGGCTTGCGCCTTGCCGTCAACCGCCTGGGCCTCTTGCGTCGCAATGGCCCGCTTCAAATCGCGCTTGCCAAACCAGGGCAAATCCTGCATCAAGGTATATTTTGTGCTGCCCGTGTCACTGGGCCACAGTGTGGGTGACTGTGTTTCACC
>JBEGLK010000191.1:0-4699 GCA_041183605.1 Pseudomonadota bacterium | reverse complement strand
GAAGGTGACTGCTTTGAGTTCTGAACTTTGAGTTCTGACGTGCAGCAAGTCAACTTTTTCCGACAACACGCGCTGCACGATCTTGCGGCAACCCGGCACATCGAACATGAAGCCCAACGCGCCCTGCCCACACACACCTTGATGGCCCGCGCCGGACTGGCAGTGGCCAAACTGGCTTTGGCACTCGCGCCCCATGCCAAACGCATTTGGGTCGCTGCCGGCCCAGGAAACAATGGTGGCGACGGCCTGGAAGCTGCCATGCATTTGCAGCAATGGGGAAAAAATCCTGTGGTGACCTGGCTGGGCTCTGAAGAAACCGCCTCCAGCGACACCAAAATTTCATATCACCAGGCACTTGACGCTGGCGTTTCATTCAGCAAGTCGCCTCCTGAACGATATGAACTCTGCATTGATGCGTTATTGGGCATCGGCGCGCAACAGCGGGAGCCGGTCGGACCGATGGCAGACTGGATTGCGCACATCAACAGCCAGAGCGTGCCTGTGCTGGCTGTTGATGTGCCCACCGGATTACAAGGTGACACCGGAACGGCAGGCACGACGCGAGTCAAGGCCAGCGCCACATTGAGCCTGCTGACCCTCAAGCCCGGGCTGTTTACGGCCCACGGGCGTGATCTGAGCGGACAGGTCTGGTTCGATGATTTGCAATACACGCAAGTTGCCGCCGCCGCGGCGCCTCAGGCTCCTGGAGCCTGGTTGGCCGGAGAACCCAATCAGGCCGCTCGTCCACACGCCAGCCACAAAGGCAGTTTTGGCGATGTGGCCGTGATTGGTGGTGCCACAGGCATGACGGGTGCCGCACTATTGGCAGCCTCGGCAGCCTTGCATGGTGGCGCGGGCCGGGTGTTTGTCAGTCTGCTTGATGAGCAGACTTTGACCCTGGACCCAATGCAGCCCGAACTGATGTTCCGGCGTCTGGAAACCCTTGCGCTGAACACCATGAGCGTGGTTTGTGGCTGTGGGGGTGGCAGCGCCATCAGCAGCCAGTTGCCCCTGCTGTTAAAGACGTCGAGGGATCTGGTTCTGGACGCGGATGCGCTCAACGCCATCGCCCATTCAGCGCCACTGCAAGAGCTTCTCTGTGCACGAGGCCCACAGCGACAAACCACTGTCCTCACCCCGCACCCGCTGGAAGCTGCCCGCCTGCTCTCCTGCAGCGCAGCAGAAATTCAGGGCAACAGGCTCAGTTGTGCACAACAGCTGGCACAACGGTTTGCCTGTACCGTGGTGCTCAAAGGTTCTGGCTCAGTGATCGTCGAACCCGGCAAGACGCCCGTCATCAACCCAACCGGCAACGCAAGATTGGCGACAGCCGGAACAGGTGACGTGCTCGCAGGCCTGCTTGGCGCGTATTTGGCCAATGGACTGAATGGCTTTGATGCTGCCTGCCATGCGGTCTATCAGCATGGCAAGGTGGCCGACCTCTGGCCGCAGGGTCTGGCGCTGACGGCGTCAAAACTGGCCCATGCGCTAACCGCCTGAATCGAAACTCCTAGCCGCGACCAGCAAAAGGCATGTTGGTCGCCATCACGGTATGAAACATGACATTGGCCTGCAAAGGCAAATTGGCCATGTAAAGCACCGACTGGCCCACAATGGCGACATCCATCACTGGCTCAACGGCCACCGTGCCATTGGCTTGCAAAATGCCAGCCTGCATGGCTCGTGCCATGTCGGTCGCCGCATTGCCAATGTCAATCTGGCCAACCGCAATGCCATACTTGCGACCATCCAGCGAGGCAGTTTTGGTCAACCCCGCCACGCCGTGTTTGGTGGCGGTGTACGCAACCGAATTGGGGCGCGGTGTGGTGGCTGAAATGGACCCATTGTTGATGATGCGCCCGCCCATCGGTGTTTGTGTCTTCATCACCCTGAAGGCTTGGCGCAGGCATAAAAACATGCCAGTCAAATTGACATCGACCACCTTTTGCCAATCGGCCCATGCCAGGTCTTCTAGCAGCACCCCGGGCGGTGCACTGATACCGGCATTGTTGAACAGCACATCGATGCGGCCAAACTGTTGCACAGCCGTCTCAAACAACGCCACCACCGAGGCCTCCTGGGTGACGTCGGCTGGCACCGCCAATGCGCGCTCAGGCGCGCCAGACAAGTCTGCCACCTCCAATAAAGGCTGCATGCGCCGCCCTGCCAACACCACCCGCCATCCATCAGCGAGCAGGGCCAGCGCCGCTGCCTTGCCAATACCCGACCCTGCCCCTGTGACCAGGGCGACCTTGCTAACTTCTGTCATCTTGATTAACGAAAATTGTCAACTGCGACGGCGTGGTTTGCGCGCCTTTTCCTTGGTTTTGGAGGGTGCCGACACCTTGCCACCACCCGAGCGTTTGGCTGTGCCTGCGCGTGGCAAAGGTTCTGACATAGTGCGGCTGCGCCGCCCGGCCCTTGCCCCACCGGCATCGTCATCAAACAGCTTCCGATCCTTGCCCTCATGCACCAGATCGCGATCTTTGGCCACGCGCGACAAAGCACCCTCATGTTCGGCAAGCAGTCGAAAATCAATGCGCCGACCATCCAGATCTACGCGGCTCACTTGCACCCGCACCCGGCTGCCCAGCACGTAACGCATACCGGTGCGTTCACCGCGCAATTCCTGCCGCGCTTCATCGAAGCGGTAATACTCGCCGCCCAGCTCGGTGATATGAACCAAGCCTTCAACGAACATGGCGTCGAGTGTCACGAAAATTCCGAAACTCGTGACAGCACTGACCACACCACTGAATTCTTCCCCCAAATGTTCGCGCATGTACTTGCATTTGAGCCAGGCTTCCACGTCCCGGCTGGCTTCATCAGCGCGACGCTCATTGGCACTGCAATGCAGGCCAGCGGCCTGCCAGGCCTGCATGTCAACACTGACTTTGCGTGTCTTCTGACCCGGCTCTTTGACTCTTGATGCCAGGTTTTTTTCCAGCCGTTTGGACAATTTGGCATGTTGTTCGCCAGGCGTCGGCAAACTGGGCAACTGGTATTTGCCCTTGAGCAAAATTGCCTTGATGACACGATGCACCAACAAATCGGGGTAGCGCCGGATCGGGCTGGTGAAGTGTGTGTAGGCATCAAACGCCAGACCAAAGTGGCCACTGTTCTCAGGCGTGTAGATGGCCTGCTGCATGGAGCGCAACAGCATGGTGTGAATCTGCTGCGCGTCAGGCCGGTCCTTGGTGGCGTTGGCAATGGCCTGGAATTCGCCCGGCGCCGGGTCGTCGCTGATGCTCATGCCAATGCCGGACATTTTGAGGAAATTACGCAGGATTTCAATTTTTTCCGGCGTCGGGCCTTCGTGCACCCGGTACAGGCCAACGTGTTTGCCCTGTGCAATGAAATCAGCGCTGCACACATTGGCAGCCAGCATGGCTTCTTCAATGAGCTTGTGAGCATCGTTACGGGTGCGCGGCACAATTTTCTCGATGTGCCCGGCATCATCACAAACAATCTGGGTTTCCACGGTTTCAAAGTCAACCGCACCGCGTCGTGCACGCGACTTGAGCAGCGCACGGTAGACATCGTGCAGATTCATCAGATCGGGGATGCGCTCCTTGCGCTTGGACGCCTCCGGACCACGGGTGTTGGCCAAAATGGCAGCCACCTCGGTGTAGGTAAAACGCGCATGGCTCCACATCACCGCTGGATAAAACTGGTAAGCCGTCACCTCGCCGTCGGGGCTCACCATCATGTCACAGACCATACACAAGCGCTCGACCTCCGGGTTCAGCGAGCAAAGTCCGTTGGACAATTTTTCGGGCAGCATCGGAATGACACGGCGCGGGAAATAAACACTGGTGGCACGGTCATAGGCGTCGACGTCGATGGCCGAACCGTTTTCCACATAATGACTCACATCAGCAATGGCCACCAGCAAACGCCAGCCTGAAACGGCCGTCTTGCCGCGGCCCATCTTGACCGGCTCACAATACACGGCATCATCGAAATCGCGTGCATCTTCACCATCGATGGTGACCAGCGGCACATCGGTCAAGTCAACGCGGTGACTTTTATCCTGCGGCCGCACCGCGTCAGGCAAGGCCCGCGCCTGCGCAATACAGGCGTCCGAGAACTCATGCGGCACATCGTACTTGCGCACCGCAATCTCGATTTCCATGCCAGGGTCATCCATCTCGCCGAGCACCTCCTTGATGCGCCCGACGGGTTGACCAAACAGTGCTGGAGGCTCAGTCAGTTCGACCACCACCACCTGGCCCGCTTTGGCCAGACCCGTGGCAGCCTTCGGAATCATCACGTCTTGGCCATAACGCTTGTCTTCGGGTGCCACGATCCAGATGCCACTCTCGCACAACAATCGTCCAATAATGACCCGGGTGCTGCGCTCCACAATCTCGACCACACGTCCTTCCGGACGACCCTTGCGGTCGCTACGCACAATACGCACCTTGACGCGGTCCTTGTGCAGGACGGCGCGCATCTCGTTGGGTGGCAGATAAATATCGGATTCACCGTCCTCCCGGATCACAAAACCGTGTCCGTCACGATGTCCTTGAACAATTCCTTCAACTTCTTCCAACAATGCGCTGGTTTGCTTAATATTTTTGATACAATGCCTTTCTTTCCTGAAATGCCCAGGTGGCGGAATTGGTAGACGCACTAGTTTCAGGTACTAGCGAGTAACTTCGTGGGGGTTCGAGTCCCTTCCTGGGCACCAATATAA
>JBEGLK010000190.1:0-4707 GCA_041183605.1 Pseudomonadota bacterium | reverse complement strand
TTGCGCCTGTTGAATCTGGCCGAGCCGGTGCAGACCATGCTGATGGCAGGTGACATTGACATGGGCCACGCACGTTCGCTGCTGGTGCTCGACAAGGCCACCCAAATCACGGCCGCCAACCAGATCGCTGCCAAAAAAATGTCGGTGCGCGAGGCTGAGAGTCTGGTCAAGAAGATCAGCGCCGAATTCTCACTGGTGGCGCCCAAGCCCAAAAAAGACAAGTCGCGGGACCTGAAGCGGGTTGAGGAGGAATTGTCTGACCTGCTGATGGCCCAAGTGGAGGTGCGTGTGAAAAAACGTGTCAAACGTGGTGGGCGCATCGAGGAAATGGGCGAGGTCGGCATCCAGTTCGGCTCGCTCGATGAACTCAACGGACTGATCGACAAGCTGCGCGGGACGGTAGCGCGATGAAATTCATCATCAGAAGTTTTTTCAGGACCCTGCGCGTTGTGCTTGGCCCCTTCATGCATATTTGGGAATTTGTGACCCGGCCCAAGGGCGTGGTGCGCGCACCCGAATTGCAGCAATCCGTCAACCAGCAGTGCCAGAGCCTGGTGCTGTACCAGTTCAGCACCTGCCCGTTTTGCATCAAGGTGCGCCAGGAAATGCGGCGCCTGTCGCTACCGATCCAGCGTCTCGATGCGCAGCACCACCAACAAAATCGTGCCGAGCTGCTTCAGGGCGGCGGCATCGTCAAGGTGCCCTGCCTCAAGATCACCGACGCCTCGGGTCAAAGCCAGTGGTTGTTTGAGTCGGGTGCCATCATCAATTACCTGCAGGGTCGTTTTGCTTGATGGTTGTTCCCTCCCGTAGCGAGGGCATGATCTTTTCCATGATCTGATTCACGATGTCCGCCAATGGGTCGTCTTGTGGCGGTTCGGGGGGCTTGGGCCGCGGGATGTCGAATTCGACCGCCGGGTCGAGCCAGCGGTTGCGGAACGCTTGCTGAAACACCTCGCCCACCATGGGCAAGGCGCTTTGCGCGCCCTGGCCCCATGAGCCCATCGTGACACTGTTGTCGTTGAAGCCGACACGGGCGCCTGCCACCAGTTGCGGATTCATCATGATGAACCAGCCGTCGGTGTTGTCCTGTGTGGTGCCGGTTTTGCCAGCCAGGTCGGCCTGAATGCCATAACGGCTGCGAATGGCCGCGCCGGTGCCCTCGTCAATCACGCCGCGCATCACGTTCAGCAGGGTCAGCGCCTGGGCGCGTGGCATGGCCGGTTCGCGTTCGGACAGGGGCGCAAACTGTTCCAGCAACCGGCCATGGCGATCCTCCACGCGCAACACCAGATTCGGTGCAAAGTAGGTACCGCCATTGGCCAGGGTGCTGTAGGCGGTCACCATCTCGATCAGCGTCACCGGGCTGGTGCCAAGTGCCAGCGAGGGCACCAGATCCAGTTTGCTTTGGCGCACACCCATGGCCTTGGCCAGCTCGCCAACACGTTTGGGCCCCACTTTTTGCATCAATTGCGCGGTAATGATGTTTTTGGAATAGACCAGACCGTTGCGCAGGCTGGTCGGTTGGTAGCTCGGCGGCGTGACGTCACTGGGTGTCCAGACCTCGCTGCCGGGTGAGGAGATCGCCACCGGCTGGTCCATGAACGTATCCGACGGGTTGAAGCCATGCATGAAAGCCGCGCCATACACAAAGGGTTTGAAGGTGGAACCGGGCTGGCGCCGCGCCTGGCTGACATGGTCAAACTGCTCCTGCGCAAAATCGCGGCTGCCGACCCAGGCTCGTACCGCGCCATCGCGCGGGTCCATCGCCAGAAAACCGGCCTGCAACACGGCCGGCTCCTGCCCGCGCTTGCGTCGACCGTCGGCCAAAGTCTGCAGGTAATCCAGTTGCCGCGTCAGCGCATGGTTGGCCGCTTTTTGCAGCTTGGCATCCAGCGTGGTGTAAACCCGCAGTCCATCGGCCTGCAGGTCGTAATCATGGCTGTCAGCCCAGTCGATCAGCCATTTGCGCAGGTATTGGGCGACATGTGGCGCCGCCCCCAGCGATTCGACCTGCCGCTCAAAATCGAGCTTGATCGGCCGCCTGGCCAAGGTTTTGACGCGGGCCGGGTCCAGCTTGCCGGTCTTGACCATTTGCTCCAGCACCAGATTTCGGCGCAGCCTGGCACGCTCCGGGTTTTGTACCGGGTTGTAATAACTGGTGCCCTTGAGCATGCCGATCAGCGTGGCGCTTTCCAAAACGTCGAGCTTGTCGGCCGTGGTACCAAAGTAGGTGCGTGCCGCCATCTCGATGCCGAAGGCGTTGTAGAGAAAAGGCACGGTATTGAGATAGGTCTCAAGAATCTCACGCTTGGAATAGACCGCCTCGAGCTTCAGCGCGGTGATGGCTTCCTTGAGCTTGCGGGTGAGGGTGGCGGCGCGACCGATTTCTTCGGGGAAGAGGTTGCGCGCCAACTGCTGGGTCAGGGTCGAGCCACCCTGCAATTCACCCGACAGCGTGCTGAGCGCGGCGCCTGCCAGCCGGCGCAGGTCAATGCCATGGTGTTCGAAAAAGCGGCGGTCCTCGGTGGCGATCAGGGCGTTCACCACGTTGGGTGAAATTTTGTCCAGCGGCACCCATTCGCGGTTGATACGTTTGTATTCGGCCAGCACGCTACCGTCGGTGGACAACAGCACCGAGGGCGCCTCCGCCTTGGCCTTGCGCAGGTCACCGATGCCGGGCGTGAACGGAATCAGCAACAACACATAGAGCAGCAGCAGTGCAGGCAGGACCAGGGCAGCCCGCCAAGGGTGCTGCCTGGAGGCTGCCTTAAGGCGTTGAAATTGCGCAAGGGTGAATGCGCTGGCGCGCTGGAGGCCTGGAATCATGGGCGGAGTTTAAGGCCCTGACCACCTCAATTAGACGATACTATGCTTTTGGAAGAGGTCCGATCCATGTCGAGCACACCCACATCGTCCTTGCATCACGGCACCGCAAGTGCCAATGAAATATTTGAACTGCGCTTTCAAAAGCTGTTCGAAGATGCCGATGCAATGTCCATCCAGGGTTACCTGGCGGATGGCACCGTGGTTTATTGGAACCGCGCCTCGGAACACATTTATGGCTACAGCGCCGCCGAAGCCCTGGGTGCCAACTTGCTGGACCTGATCATTCCGGAGGAAATGCGTCCAGCAGTGGAAAGCGCCGTGCGCTGGATGTTCGAGAACGGCCAGGGCATTCCGCCCAGCCGCCTGAATTTGCGCCACAAGTCGGGCCACTTGGTGCCGGTTTATTCCAGCCACACGGTGGTCTCGGTGCCCGGGCAGGCGCCAGTGCTGTTTTGTATGGACGCCGACATGAGCGCCTTGGCCAAGGCAGAAGAAGAGCTGCGCATTGCCGCGACGGCCTTTGATTCGCAACAAGGCATGTTGATCACCGACCGTCTCGGCGTGATTCTTCGTGTCAATCGCTCATTTACCGAAGCGACCGGTTACACGGCCGAGGAGGCGGTCGGCCGGTCGCCCAGCATCCTGAGTTCGGAGCGTCATCCAACAGATTTCTGGGCATCGATGTGGCAGTCCCTGCACACCCGTGGTTCCTGGCAGAGCGAGGTATGGAACAAGCGGAAAAACGGCGAAATTTATGCCGACTGGGTCATCATCAATGCCGTGCGTGACGCAGAGGGTGCAGTGACCCATTTTGTAGGCACACTGACTGATATCAGCCAGCGCAAGGATGCCGAAAACAAGATCATCCGGCTTGCGTTTTACGACCCGTTGACCAACCTGCCGAACCGGCGCCTGATGCAGGACCGTCTGCACCAGGCCATTTCTGCCAGTCAGCGCAAGCACAGTTGCGGTGCTCTGTTGTGCCTTGATATCGACCACTTCAAGATCCTCAATGACAGCGCCGGTCATGACGTCGGTGACCTGTTGTTGCAAAAGGTCGCGCAGCGGCTCTCGGCGCATGTCCGCGACTGCGATACGCTGGCCCGTTTTGGCGGCGATACCTTTCTGGTCATGCTCGAAGACTTGGGGCCTGATGTGGTGGCTGCCGGCGCCAAAGCGGAGTTGATCGGACAAAAGCTGATGCACGAGTTACGTCAACCCCACCAACTGTTCGATCAGGTCTACCAAGGCAGCGTCAGCATGGGCATAACCTTGTTTGACGCGCCAGAAGCCAGTGCCGACGTCCTGATCAAGCGAGTGGAACTGGCCATGTACCAGGCCAAGTCGGCGGGGCGCAATACCCTGCGCTTTTTTGATCCACAAATGCAGGCGGTGGTCAGTGCCCGGGCTGCGATGGAAGTCAGCCTGCGTGAAGCGCTTGCCGAAAAACGGTTTCTGCTGCATTACCAGGCCCAGGTCAACCAGGCGAGTCAGGTGACCGGGGTCGAAGCGCTGTTGCGTTGGGAGGATCCGCAACGTGGCATGGTGCCGCCGGCTGAATTTATCCCGCTGGCAGAAGAAACCGGCCTGATTCTGCCTATGGGCCTGTGGGTGTTGGAGACAGTCTGCCAGCAACTGGTGCTGTGGGCGGGTCAGGCCGATCTGGCCCACCTGACGATGGCCGTGAATGTGAGCGCGATGCAATTTCATCAGAAAGATTTCGCCGAACAGGTGTTGGCTATCTTGGACCGTACGGGCGCAGCGCCTGAAAAGCTCAAACTGGAACTCACAGAAAGCATGCTGGTCAGCCAGGTGGAGGAGGTGATTGCCAAAATGAAGCTGTTGCAGGCGCGTGGGGTGAGTTTTTCGCTGGACGAT
>JBEGLK010000189.1:0-4714 GCA_041183605.1 Pseudomonadota bacterium | reverse complement strand
TTTAATGAATATTTCGGCGCCACTGTTGAAGGCATTCGTTGCCCTTGAGGAGTGCCGGCATTTCACTCAGGCGGCCGAACGCTGCAATCTCACGCAATCGGCCTTCAGCCAGATGATCCGGCGCCTGGAGGAGGCGCTTGGCATGCGCTTGTTCGACCGCCATACGCGTTCGGTACGGCTGACGCCCGAAGGTGCGGTGTTTTCGCCATGGGCGCGGCGGATCCTGCATGAGATCACTTCAGCTCAGGCCGAGATGCACGACTACGCTCAAGGCAGAAAAGGCAGGCTGTCCCTGGCCGTCATTCCCTCACTCGCGGCCAGTTGGTTACCGTTGATCCTGGATGAATACGCACGGCTCTACCCGGGCATCTCGATCGAGGTATTTGACACCTATCCGCAGCGCGGTTTGCAATTGCTTGCCGAGGGCCGCATTGAGCTCGTGATCGGCACGGAGCCTGGCAATCCGGGCGAGTGCGACGTGCGTCTGCTGTTTCGTGAGCCGTTTCTGGTGGCTTGCTCGGCACCACATCCGATCTCGGAAAAGCGCGTTTTGCAGCTCAAGGACCTGGCAGGCCTGGTGATGACCTATCCGATCCATATCGATAACACGCGGGTCCTGTGCGGCAGCGTGGTGGAGAAGTTGCGGCCATTTCTGCGTTCGGCGGGCGTGACGGAGTCAGGCGTCGAGGTCGAGCACCTGGCCACCATTACCGCGCTGATTGGTGCGGGCATGGGCGTCTGCGTTGTACCGCTGATGTCGCGCGCACAGGTCACTTCGCCAGGTGTGGTGCTGGTTCCGATTGCGAGCGACGTCCTGCAGCGCGAGGTTTATCTGTCTCAGCGTGGAAAACAAAGCCTGTCGCTGGCAGCCACGAGTTTTGTGCAACTCATGGACCAGCACATCCCGAAGTTTTAGGTGTCTGCAGGTACCGCACAGATCCGCGCAGTCAAACCCTGCCAGGAGATCGTCTAGAGCGTGATTTGCAGGTCAATCGGCGTGGCGTTTTGCAGGGTTGTGGTTACCACCGAATGTGCCAGGCCATGTTGCACCAGCGCACGCAGACGATCTTCTGACACTCCCGGTGCGGCAATCTTCACTGCCAGCCCGACATAGTGTGGGCCGACATAAACCGGCTTGCCATCGACATCGGGCACGTCGAATACACCACGCGCGTCCGACCGGCTGTTGACCTCGACCTCCAGATTGGTCAAGGCAATTCCCTCGAGCGCTGCCGATCGCAGGATCGAGGTCGTGGCGCAGGCGGCGAGTCCGGCACGCATCAGCCACGCTGCAGGAACCTGATCGCCGGTGCCGCCCAGGTCGGGCGTCATGTCAGTCTGGACCTGGACACCGGTTTCTTCATGGCTGGTCACCACGCGCAAGCCGCCCATCCAGCGCGCCTTGGCGGGGGCAGCGGGATGGTCGCCGGTCTCGGGATGAAGCCGCAGATGGGCCTGCTTTTTTCGGATTCCGGCGGCGGTAATGTCCATCGTCATAGCGCGTTCTTTCGGTGTGGTCAGTTCAAATTTTCATAAATTGTAGGTATTTTTTCCGGTCCGCAATTCACCCGGAAATCGTTGTTGGAAGCTGAGTCAGTCGGCTTTGTCTTGCAAAAAAATCTTCACATGAGAAAGAATATTATGCATAATGCACCACATTAATGGGCTGTGCCATGTTGGTCCAGTGCATGACCTTGAGACGTATTTAGCAAATATCTGTGAGAAACCATGACTGACGAATCATCAACCCTGGAGCGTGCGATCGCTGAATTTGCGGTGGGCTTCAGCGCCAAGGACATTGACCAGCAGGCATGGGCCACCGCCAAGGCATTGATCAAGGACCAACTGGCCATCCAGATCGGTGCCTCGCAGCTGCCGTGGTCGCGCCAGTTGCGCAACTTTCTGCGCAAGCCGCGACCGGGACGCGCTACGCTGGTGGCAGAAGGCACCCACATGGATGCTGCCGATGCGGCCTATCTCAACGCCAGTTACGGCCATGGGTTCGAATATGACGACGTGGCCGGCAACGCACATCCGGGCTGCTGCGTGGTCCCGGTGGCCATGGCCGTCGGCGAAGAAGTGGGCGCCACGCTCGAGCAGATGGTGGTGGCCATGGTGGTGGGCTACGAGGTTTATGTGCGTATCGGCCGCATCGGCTCACCCGATCTGCTGAACAACGGCTGGCAGCCGCACTCGGTGCTGGCCAATTTTGGCGCTGCCGCGGTGGCAGCCAAGCTTTTTGGTTTTGACGTCGAGCAGACCCATCACGCATTGGCGATTGCCATGAGCCATTGCTCCGGCACCACCGAGTACACCTCCACCGGCGGCTCGATCAAGCGCGCACATGCGGGCATGGGGGCACGCAACGGTATCGAGGCGGCTGAATTGGCGCGCGCCGGCATCACTGGCCCGCGCCGCTACCTGACCGGCAACAAGGGTTTTTACCGCACTTTCATCCGCAAGGCCATCGGGCACGAGGTGCGCAGTGAGTTTGCGCCGGGCCAGCCCTTGCAGCTCTTGCAGATGTGGATCAAGGCCTACTGCTGCTGCGGCGCGAACCACGCCTACATCGACGCCATGGCTGGGGTGCAGGCGCGTGCAGCCGAGATCGAGACGGTCCAGACCCGTATCCAGAGCATGACCGATGCTTGTGTCGGTATCAAGAACGAGCATCGCTACGACCCGCGCAACATCGAGGAGCTGCAATATGCGTTGCCCGTGCAGATGGCTCTGGCAGCGCTCGGCAAGGGCAACGGGTATGCCACCCATCGCAGCTTCCTGGAAGGCAGGCTCAAGCTCGACGAGGCCTCGGACGTGATTCGTCTGGCGCGCAAGATCGAGCTTGTGGTCTCGCCGGAGCTGGACCAGCGCTATGTGCGCAATTTTGTCGCCGACCTCACGGTGTATTACCGCGATGGCAGCAGTGAACACATCTTCCTCGACCGGGCCAAGGGCATGCCAAGCAACCCGTTCACCCCCCAGGAGCATCGAGCCAAGCTCGACGAACTGACCCAAGAGGTGATTGGTGCTCAGCGGGCAATGCAGTTGTTTGACATGGTCGACGCCATGGAACTGGCCAGACCTGTAAGTGAGCTCGCAGCCCTGACCTATCAGGTTTGAGGTGATGGATTGTTGACAAGCCGTCGAGGCAGTATTCCAATGAAGTTTTCCCACTGCACCCAAGTGCAATTTTTCCCGCAAGCATGACTATCAATAGAAGGAGACAACGATGAAGAAGGTAAATTTCAAACGCTCGCGCGTTCTTATGGCATCCGTGCTGTGTCTGGCAGGCCTGACCAGTGCCACCGCCTGGGCGCAGGACTGCGAAGTCAAAATGGGTGTTGCTGGTCCGATGAGTGGTGGCTCAGCGCCCTGGGGCCTGGCTGCCAAGGCTGCCGCCGACTTTGAGGCGGCTTATGTCAATGAGCAGGGCGGCCTGCAAATGGGCAATCGCAAGTGCAAAGTGAAGGTGTACCCATTCGATTCGCTGTACACCGCTGCGGGTGGTGCTGCTGCCTCCAACTACTTTGCGAGTGAAGGCATCCACATCGTCGCCGGCCCGATCGGCGGACCCGAGGTGACCGGCTTCCGCCCTGTGGCCAAGCGCCATGGCCAGGTCAACTTCAGCAATACCTACATGGCAGGTGTGCTCTCGCCGGAGTTTCCGCTGGGCTTTCACGCCTTGCAGTCTCCGATCAGCTGGGGTCCGGTGCTGGTCAAGGCAGCGGTTGCCAAGTTCAAGTTCAACAACGTGATGATTGTGGGCGCCAATGATTCCGGCGGCACCGACGGCAGCAAGCAGCTCGCCAAGATTTACTCTGACCAGGGCGTCAAGGCGACTGAAGAGTACTACCAGCGTGGCACGACCAACTTTGGACCGATTGCACAGCGCATCATGAATGCCAAGCCTGCCGCCGTTGAGCTCGCGACCATGCCGCCGGCCGACACGACCCAACTCGTCAAGGAGTTGGTGGAAGCCGGTTACAGCGGGATTCTTGGTGGTCTGGGAGGCGCTGGCGCACCACCGTTCATCACGGGTGCAGGTGGTGTTGAAAAGATCAAGGCACTTTACTGGCTGGAGATTGTTCCCATCAACGAGCCTGGCGTGGCGAAGTTCAAAGCGGACTATGAGCGCATCATGAAACAGCCCGCGCCGCCCGAGCACATGCTGCCTCACGTGCTGGTGGGCTCGAACGGTGACCAGCAGATGTTGCGTGCCGTGTCAGCGGCTGGCACCGACCAGGATGTCGAGAAGATTGCTGCCGAGCTGCGCAAGCTGACGCCCGAGTCGCGCTACTTCGGCAAGGGTGGCTGGCGTGGCAAGACCATCTACGGCGTTAATCAGGAATTGGCCTTCCCGGTGGGCCTGGGCATCATCGAGAACGGCAAACGCGCGGGTGTCCAGCGCGTCGAGATGCCGGCCGAATAAGCTGCTACATCTGACCCTACCAGAAAGCGGCACTTTGAACGGGTGCCACTTTCTGACAAGTCAACTCTTGGAAGTGCATGTATTGTTTTCCTCGGGTCAACAGGCCCGGGGAACTTCGACGCGTCGATTGCGGCAAGGGTTTCGCCATTAAAAGGTAGTTCCACTTATGGACAGTATTATTTCTTCCGGGCTGATCGGCCTGAGCATGGGCACGCAGTACGCGTTGATCAGCATAGGTTTCACGCTCATCTTCGGCATCATGGGGGTGGTCAACTTCGCCCATGG
>JBEGLK010000188.1:0-4720 GCA_041183605.1 Pseudomonadota bacterium | reverse complement strand
ATCGGACGTGTAGGTGCAAGCTACAGTCAAAACGCAAAGACGCTGGAAGAGTATTACGACTTCCTGGATCAAGGGCAATTTCCGGTGGTGCGAGGTTTGGCGTTGACCCGTGATGATCTGGTGCGTCGTGCCGTGATCATGGCCTTGATGTGTCAGGGGCGGCTTTCATTCGAATCGATCGAACTGGCCTATCTCATCGACTTCCAGCAGTACTTTCAGAAGGAGCTTGAAACACTGCAAACCCAGGTGGGGCAGGGCTTGGTAGCTCTGGATGACTCAGGAATTCAAGTGACTGCCAAAGGGTGGTTTTTTGTTCGGGCAGTTGCCATGGTGTTCGATCGTTATCTGCAAACTGACCGCACACGCGCCAAGTTCTCCAAAATCCTTTAAATTGGCGAGATGCAAACATCTCTCGCCACCACGGCGCTGCTCATGGGTTTTGTCGGAGGGCCGCATTGCATCGCCATGTGCGGCGCTGCCTGTGCTGGCCTCGGTCAAGCAGCCAGCCCGCGCGCCGAAAGCGCGATGTGGACTTTTCAGTTTGGCCGCATCATCGGTTATGCCGGCCTCGGTGCGTTGGCCGCTGCGTCCATGCAGGGATTGGGCTGGCTGACGGTACAGTCAAGTGCGCTGCGACCGGTCTGGTCCATGTTTCACGTGGCGATGATTGTGCTTGGCTTGCTGCTGATGTGGAAAACCCGGCAACCTGTGTGGATGGAGCAAGCCGGCAAAACACTTTGGAGAAATGTCAAGGGCCTGACCACGCGCAGGGGCATAGGTGCGCCCCTGTTGATTGGCATTGCCTGGGCTCTGCTCCCGTGTGGTTTGTTGTACTCAGCCCTGCTTGTGGCTGCCTTGGCGGGCAGTGCGATCGACGGCGCTTTGGTCATGGCGCTGTTTGCATTGGGCACCAGTGTCTCGATGATGCTGGGACCCTGGCTTTGGCTTCGACTCAGCAGCAACCGCCATGGTGACTGGGGCGTTCGCATGGCCGGACTGGCATTGGCCTCAAGCTCGTCCTGGGCGCTCTGGATGGCCTTGGTGCACAACACCGCCCCCTGGTGCGTGACCCCGTGAGCAAGCCTTCTGAGCTTGTCCAGCGCTCAGGATAAGCGTCCCAGCAACAAATATTCCATCAGTGCTTTTTGCACATGCATGCGATTTTCGGCTTCGTCCCAGACGACGCTTTGGTCACCATCGATCACCGCCGCATCAACCTCCTCACCTCGATGGGCTGGCAGGCAGTGCATGAACAAGGCCTTGGGTTGCGCCACAGCCATCATGTCGGCACTGACCCGCCACGCGGCAAAAGCCTCCTTGCGGACTTCGTTTTCAGCTTCGTAGCCCATGCTGGTCCAGACGTCCGTGGTGACCAGATCGGCGCCACGGCAGGCATCCATTGGATTCTTGAAGGTCTGGTAATGGCGGGCGCTGATCTTGCCGGTGAGCGACGCTATTTTTTCGTCCACTTCATAACCGCCTGGGGTGCTCACATTGACCTTGAAATCGAGCAATTCAGCAGCCTGCAACCAGGTGTTTGCCATGTTGTTGCCGTCGCCCACCCAAGCCACAGTTTTGCCCTGGATGGGCCCACGGTGCTCGATGAAGGTGAAGATATCAGCCAGTATCTGGCAGGGGTGGAACTCATTGGTCAATCCGTTGATCACCGGAACCCGTGAAAACTTGGCAAAACGTTCGATCTTGGTTTGCTCAAAGGTGCGGATCATGACGAGGTCCACCATGCGGCTGATAACGCGCGCACTGTCTTCAATCGGCTCCGCGCGGCCCAACTGACTGTCGCCGGTGGTCAAGTGCACCACACTGCCACCCAACTGGTACATGCCGGCCTCAAAACTCACGCGCGTGCGTGTGGACGCCTTCTCGAAAATCATGGCCAGGGTTCGGTCCACCAGAGGCTGGTGTTTTTCGTACGCCTTGAACTTCTTTTTGATCAGTGAAGCGCGATCAAACAGATAGGCGTACTCGCTGGCGCTGAGATCGTTGAATTGCAGGTAGTGTTGGATTGCGGTCATTATTTCAACCCTCTGGTAGGGTAAGGTGGCTTAACTTTTTTGCACCAACTGCTTGATCAATGGGCACAAAATTGCAACCACATCATCCACTTCGGCGGCTGTGATGATCAAGGGTGGCACAAGGCGGACCACGGTATCAGCGGTGACACTGATCAGCAGACCATTGTCAGCACATTGTTGCACCAATGCGCCACAGGGCTTGGCCAATTCAACACCGATCATGAGACCTTGACCACGGATTTCGCGCACCGCTCCACTGGCCAGTTCGTCTGCGAGCGCTGTCGCCAGGCTCTCGCGAAAATGGGCACCGACACGTGCTGCGTTTTCCAGCAAGCCATCCTGTTCCATGATCCGGATGGTTTCAACTCCGGCGCGCATGGCCAACGGATTTCCGCCAAAGGTGCTGCCATGGTTGCCAGGTTGCAGAATATTGGCAGCTTTCGGACCTGCTACCACGGCACCGACCGGCACGCCTGAGCCCAAGCCTTTGGCCAATGGCATCACATCCGGAACAATACCTGCCCATTGATGGGCAAACCACTTGCCGGTACGACCCATGCCGCATTGAACTTCGTCGATCATCATCAGCCAGTCATTGGCATCACACAGTGCGCGGACTTCGCGCAAATAGTCCAGGTGCATGGGGTTGACACCGCCTTCACCCTGGATGGCTTCCAGAAACACAGCCACCACGTTGGGATTGCCCGCAGTTGCCTGTTTCAGGCTGGCAATGTCATTGATCGGCACGCGGATGAAACCCTCAACGAGGGGAGCAAAACCTTCCTGAACCTTGGCATTGCCTGTGGCACTCAAGGTGGCAATCGAACGTCCGTGAAATGCCTTCTCATAAACCACGATTTCCGGGCGCTCAATGCCTTTGTCATGCCCAAACTTGCGCGCCATCTTGAGCGCAGCCTCATTGGCTTCGAGTCCGGTGGAGCAGAAAAATACGTTGGTCATGCCAGACAGTTCCACCAGTTTCTTGGCCAGTGTTTCCTGATGCGGCACATGGTAGTAATTGCAACTGTGAATGATCTTGCTGACTTGATCCTGTAGCGCCGGCACCAGTTGCGCATGGTTGTGGCCCAGTGTGTTGACAGCGATACCACCCAGGGCATCGAGATATTGTTTGCCATTCACATCCCACACGTGGCACCCTTGGCCGTGGCTCAGGGCAATAGGCAGACGGCCATAGGTGTTCATCACATGGGGTGAACTGGCTTCTATTTTTGTACTCGTAGCGGTCATGGGTGGTGTCTCCAGGGAGTGGCAATAAATAAAGCGCCGCAACGCAGGTTGCGGCGCAAAGAAAACATTTTAGACCGTTCAGCCAAGCGTCAGAGTGGAGATACACAATAGTCTCTGACCTTGTTTACCGTTAAGCAGGCGCCTCATCCAGGTCTTGTATAAGATATAAGATTGAGGTAGAATTCCACCGCGTTGTAGCAACCCGCAAACGACCTCATCACAACCTCTACCCGATGGTTTCACACACTTCAAAAAAAGTCTATATCTTGGGGATTACCGGCTCTGGACGTACTTTTCGACCTAGCGATTGGGCTGAGCGGCTGGCTGGTGTGATGAGTCAATTTCGGCCCGGCATCGCGCCAGCCGGGCGACACCTTGCTTATTCACCCTGGTGTGTGCCAACCAGCGTCAACAATGTGCGCTGTGTGGTCGTACACGAAGACCTGCGTGCACACAACGTCATGGCCTGGGACTTTGTGATGGGTTTTGCCAAAGACAACGAGTTGCAGGTGCACCATGGTATACCGCCCCATAACTCACCTCAAGCAGTTCACGCTCAACTCAGTAAAAACTGACCATTCAAAAGCAAAAAAGCCGTCACTAAGACGGCTTTTTTGCTTTTGCTGACAGCGCACCCGTTACAAACGGCGCACTTCTAAAACGTTGAATTCAAGAAGGGCGTGCGATTTGCCTAATTAAGTTAGGCAGCGATTGCCAGGGCTTTCACCTTGGCAGACAGACGGCTCTTGTCGCGAGCTGCCTTGTTCTTGTGGAAGATGCCCTTGTCAGCCACGGTGTCAACCACAGCCTGCATCTTGGCAAACAGCTCTGTAGCTTTGGCTTTGTCGCCACCGAGAACTGCTTTTTCGACGTTTTTCACCGCGGTGCGGTATTTGGAACGCAGCGAGGTATTTGCTGCGTTGATCTTGATGTCCTGACGGACGCGTTTACGGCCCGACGCGAGGCGCGGGTTCTTTTTCTTTGGTTTTCCAGATGCCATGATATGTATTCCTTGAGTCTGTGGATGTTGTCAGCAAACCGTAGATTGTAACAGCGTGCCGCAACTTGAGATGAGCCTAACGTTGGCGGCTTTTCATGGCCCGTTCCACTTCCCGTTTTCCTTCACGGTCCTTGATGGTGTCGCGTTTGTCGTGTTCGGCCTTGCCTTTGGCCAGCGCAATCTCACATTTGACCTTGCCATTTTTCCAGTGCAGGTTGATGGGTACCAGGGTGTAGCCTTTTTGTTCCACCTTGCCGATGAGTCGTTTGATTTCTTCCTTGTGCATCAGCAATTTTTTGGTGCGCTGCCTGTCCGGGCTGATGTGGGTGGATGCTGTGCCCAGGGGATTGATTTGCAGGCCGATGATGAACAATTCGCCGTTGCGCACCACCACGTAGCCATCGGTAAGCTGCACTTTGCCTTCCCGCAGCGACTTGAC
>JBEGLK010000187.1:0-4749 GCA_041183605.1 Pseudomonadota bacterium | reverse complement strand
AAACCAATTGGCACTGCTCCAGAGTCCGCAAATCGAAGGCATGACAGGCGCCAAATCATCCGGCACAAAAGCTTTCAGACGCACTCGCTGATTCAGACTTACCGACAACAGATGCAACACGACACAGAACCGAAGACCAGTCTGCGCCTGATTCTTGTAAGTCGAATAATCAACGCCACACAAATCCACCATCTGTTCAAAGCAGCAAGCCGGATGATCGCGAAGAATTTGGGCAGCCTGAAAATAATTGGCAGCATCAACCACCACCGTGAGTTCATCCAGCGCCACCACGCTACTCTTGACCAGATCACCCAAGGCCGCATCGACCTGCGTTTTGAGTGTGTGTGGGTTTACAGCATACACAGTCATCGTCAACCCTTTAAGTGCGAGCAATCGTTTGCGTACGACGAATTTTCCGCTGCAACTGGATGATTCCGTAAATCAACGCTTCTGCAGTAGGCGGACAGCCAGGAACGTACACATCAACCGGCACAATGCGGTCGCAACCCCGAACCACCGAATAACTGTAGTGGTAGTAGCCACCACCATTGGCACAGGAACCCATGCTGATCACCCAACGAGGTTCAGCCATCTGGTCATACACCTTGCGAAAGGCCGGAGCCATTTTGTTGGTCAGGGTTCCCGCCACAATGATCAGGTCAGATTGCCGCGGACTGGGCCGAAACACCTCAGCACCAAAACGACTGATGTCATAACGCGCGGCCGCCGCATGCATCATTTCAACAGCGCAACACGCCAGACCAAACGTCATGGGCCAGACAGAACCCGTCTTGGCCCAATTCACCACCGAGTCATAACTCGTGGTGACAAAACCCTCTTTGAGAATACCTTCAATCATCGTCTTACTCCCAATCGAGGGCGCCTTTGATCCACATGTAAACAAAACCAATGGTCAGAATGGTCACAATTTCCAACCCGACCAAAAAGCCATAAAGACCCAACTCCTTAAGCGTCACCGCCCATGGAAACAGCAAAGCTGTTTCCAGATCAAACAGGATGAAGAGAATGGCAATCAGGTAGTAACGGACATCGAACTTCATCCGGGCATCGCCGAAGGCTTCGAAACCACACTCGTAGGGGGAATTTTTTGCTGCGTCCGGTCGATTGGGACCTAGAACATATCCAATAAGCTGAGGCATGACACCGACCGAAATGCCTACCAGAATAAAAAGAATGACTGGTAAATACTGTTCAATGTTCATTTTTTCAGTTTATTCAATTGACTGTTTGACACATTGATTTGCATCAAACATGTTGAATGGTGCCGTCGGCGAGACTCGAACTCGCACAGCTTTCGCCACTACCACCTCAAGATAGCGTGTCTACCAATTTCACCACGACGGCTGTTTTGCAAACCGGTTCACTGAGTAGCTTTTTCAAACTTTCTGTACAACCGGCAAGCATAGAGTTTACCCTGAAATCTCCACACATTCCCTGTGGAGAAGGCATTTTCATCTCAATTATTTGGACGGAATTTGCGCCGCACCAGATGCTGCCGGAACTGCCGGCAAAGCTGCGGGCACTGGCGCGGTCAAGGCGGCATTTTCAAGCACGCTGCCCGAACTGGCAGCAGGACGGGATGATCCGAAATAGGCCAGCATCAGGGTGCTGACAAAAAACAGGGTGGCCAGGACCGCGGTAGTGCGCGACAGGAAATTGGCACTGCCGCTGGCACCGAACAAACTGCCCGAACCGCCACTGCCAAAAGCTGCACCCATGTCGGCGCCCTTGCCATGCTGCACCAGAATCAAACCCACCATGGCGATAGCGGAAATCATTTGCACCGCCAACATCACTGTCAATAAAACATTCATTTATCTCTCCGAGTAAAAAGTCTGCAAGGTCCCGAATCAGGACGCTGCGGTAATAATGGCCAGGAAATCCTGAGCCTTGAGTGCTGCACCACCAATCAAGCCACCATCGATGTCGGGTTGCGCCAACAAACTTTTTGCATTGGCCGCGTTCATGCTGCCACCGTAAAGCAGCTTGATGCGATCCGCATTGGGTGATGCCGCCCGCAATTGGGCACGCAACACCGCATGGACCTGTTGCGCCTGTTCTGCGGTGGCGGACAAGCCCGTACCGATCGCCCACACCGGCTCATAGGCCACAACCACCTCGCTGATGCAATGACCATTGGTATGAATCACTGCTGCCAACTGACGCTTAACGACCTCCTCGGTGTGGCCCGCCTCGCGTTGTGCCAAAGTTTCACCGACACACACAATCGGAGTGATACCGGCGCCAAGTGCGCGCTGCACTTTGGCCGCGACCACTTCATCGGTTTCGCCATGGTATTGGCGTCTTTCCGAATGCCCCACGATGACGTACCGCAAGCCAAACTCCTTGAGCATGGCGGGCGAAATTTCGCCAGTGTAGGCACCACTTTCATGCGCAGAGACGTCCTGGGCACCGAGCTCGATCACGCTGCCCGCCAGCAAACCCTGGCATTGCGCCAAATACACAGCGGGCACACAAACAGCCACCTGACAGGCCGGCTGACCCACCCCTGCCAGGAGAGCCTTGAGCAAACTCTCGTTGGCAGCAAGACTGCCGTTCATTTTCCAGTTACCTGCGATCAGCTTCTTTTTCATGCTTTTTCCCAAGTCAAAACAATTTTTCCAATGTGCTGATTGGACTCCATCAAAGCGTGCGCGTTAACTGCATCAGCAGCGTCAAATACGCTGTGAATGACAGGTTTGATCCGACCCGAGACCAGCAAAGGCCAGACCGATTTCAAACACGCCTGCGCAATGGCCGCCTTGAACGCCACCGGTCGAGGCCGCAAGGTGGAACCCGTCACCGTCAAACGGCGACGCAGCACCAAGCCTGCGTTGAACTCGCTTTGCACACCACCTTGCACGGAAATGATGACCAGCCGACCATCGTCGCGCAGACTCTGCACCTCCTTGGTCACGTAAGCGCCGGCCACGATGTCCAGAATCACATCGACACCCTGGCCTTCGGTCAGCCGTGCCACCTCGGCCTGAAAATCATGCGTCTTGTAATTGATGGCTGCATCAGCCCCCAGGGCCACACAAGCCGCACACTTTTCATCGCTGCCTGCGGTTGCAAACACACGCGCACCAACAGCCTTGGCCAATTGAATCGCCGTGACGCCAATGCCGCTGGTGCCGCCCTGGATCAGCACTGTTTCACCCGATGCCAGACGGCCGCGGTCCATCAGATTGCTCCAGACGGTGAAGAACGTTTCGGGCAAACTTGCCGCCTCAACATCACTCAGACCAGCCGGCACCGGCAAACATTGCGCGATCGGCGCCACACACCACTGCGCGTAGCCGCCACCAGCCACCAGGGCACACACCCGGTCACCCAGGCGCAGGCCTGCAGCAGCCAGTTCATGTTCGTCGCCCTGGTCGATCACACCCGCCACTTCGAGACCAGGAATGTCCGAGGCACCCGGCGGCACCGGGTAGCGCCCCATACGTTGCAATACATCGGGACGATTGACCCCACTGGCGCTCACACGAATGCGCAATTCACCCGGTCCTGCGTCAGGCTCCGGGCGCTCGCCCAAACGCAGCACCTCCGGCGCGCCATAAGTTGTGATCTCAATCGCTTTCATAAATAGGCTAACCACAGCTTTTAACAAAAGCCACAGATTTTCTTTTGTGTTGCAACGTCAATCGATTAACCGCGATTTTCTTGCGCCGGACGCTCCAGCAAGGCCTTCATCGACAGCTTGATGCGGCCCTTTTCATCGGTTTCCATGACCTTGACCTTGACGATCTGGCCTTCTGCCAAGTAGTCGGTGACCTTTTCAACACGCTCGTGGGCAATCTGGCTGATGTGCAGCAGGCCATCCTTGCCAGGCAACAAATTGATCAAGGCACCAAAGTCCAAAATCTTGACAACCGGGCCTTCGTAAACCTTGCCAATTTCAACTTCGGCAGTGATCTGCTCGATGCGGCGCTTGGCTTCTTCGGCCTTGGCCGGATCAGCCGAGGCAATGGTGATGGTGCCGTCTTCGTCAATGTTGATCTGGGTACCGGTTTCTTCGGTCAGCGCACGAATCACCGAACCACCCTTGCCGATCACGTCACGAATCTTTTCCGGGTTGATCTTCATGGTAAACAGGCGAGGTGCAAAAGTCGACACTTCAGTCTTGGCTTCAGCCATGGCTTCGGTCATCTTGCCCAGAATATGCATGCGCGCTTCCTTGGCCTGAGCCAGCGCCACTTGCATGATTTCCTTGGTGATACCCTGGATTTTGATGTCCATCTGCAATGCCGTGATACCGCTGGTGGTACCCGCCACCTTGAAGTCCATGTCCCCCAGGTGATCTTCGTCTCCCAGAATGTCGGTCAGCACGGCAAAGCGGTTATCTTCCTTGATCAGACCCATGGCAATACCGGCCACGTGCGCTTTCAAAGGCACGCCGGCATCCATCAGACTCAGGCAGCCACCACACACGGAAGCCATGGAAGACGAACCATTGGACTCGGTCACTTCAGACACGACACGCATGGTGTATGGGAAATCTTCCTTGTTTGGCAGCACCGCAACCAGTGCACGCTTGGCCAGGCGGCCATGACCGATTTCACGACGTTTGGGTGTACCAAAACGGCCTGCTTCACCCGTGGCAAAGGGAGGCATGTTGTAGTGCAGCATGAAGCGGTCTTCAAAGTCACCCGCCAAGGCGTCGATGCGTTGCGCATCACGCTCGGTGCCCAAAGTGGTAACCACCAGCGCCTGGGTTTCGCCGCG